>SLPR01000450.1 GCA_007131895.1 Bacteroidales bacterium
GTATTGCCAGGCAGGAAATATTTTGCAGGAAAAACCGTTATCCAATAGTTTTTGATTTATAATCTTGATACAATCATGTTCTTAAATGTTTTTTGCCCTAAAAGGTCAATAATCTTTTTTTTGTGTTTATTCCTGTTTTTCATTCCTGGTATCCATGCACAAAACAATGGGGAATCCATTGCTGAAGCAGATACCCTTGCTGAACCGCCCATCCATTTTACACCGGGTTCGGCCTCTGAATTTATAAACAGGTCACTGGAAAATAAAGAATTGTGGAGGCCTGAAGGTGAAAACATGAGGTTTGCACTCAAAAGACTCGCAGACCATTATAATGAACCCATCGATAGTATAATCAGCCGCCTTACCGCATTTGAATATGATTCTGTTGAGTTTGAAGCTACATCCCTCTCCCTTACTGATACTTTGCCTTTGAGGTGGCTAAACGAAACTACTTTTATGGTTGATACCGTCCCCATGGAGAGGGCGCCATTTATAACAAGGGAAACAATACTTATAAATACCATTTCGCCCGGGGTAATGCCATTAAATGATACGATATCCGGTTTTGGCATTACTTCAGATTCTGTCAGAATCGAAAGAGATACCATCCGTGAAACGGTTATTGACACATTGTTTCTCGGAACCCTTGGAATTCAGATCCACCAGGTGACTGAGGAAAGAATTGTACCTCCTGTTTTTTTGCCGGGTGGCAACGAAACTTACAGGTTTCTTAGGGATTCCGCCGCAATAGTTATTTCCAAGCCCCGCAGGGCTATATTGGCAAGCAAAGAATCTCCTTTTTTTATCCTTCCCAATACGAAAATGACCGATTCTCTTCAGCACGCCGTGAAAACCCTTGTCTCCTATACTGAAGTTCGCGATTCGGTATTGATTTTCATCAGTGATATTGACAGGCAGCAAACACCTTACTGGCTCAGTGCCAAAGAGGATGAGATGCAGCGGTTCTGGGTAAAAAATGCCGCCCGTGACTCTATTACTCTTTGGGTGGGCAATCCCTTCAGGAACGAGCTTATGCTGTTGCTGGAGGACAATGTAAGTGTGGAACGGAGGGAAAAGATCCGAATGGATGATGTTCCGGTAACTACTTTGCGGCCCGACAGGTCGCTGGTGAGAATGACACCTTCGGATGAGATACCTATCTATTGGAAATATGGATTTTCCAGCACGTTTACGCTTAATCAGACCTACTTCTCCAACTGGGCGCGTGGGGGTGAGAGTTCATTTGCAGGAAACCTGGATTTAAGGGGGAAAGCTGATTTCAATGATAAGGAAAAAAAATTGCGATGGAACAGTGAAGGACGTTTAAGATATGGAGCCATAAGAACCGCAGAGCATGGCGTCAGAACCAATACCGACAACCTTGAGATAAACTCCCAGTTCAATACTGACCTGCGCGAAAAGCTTGACTTCAGCTCTGTGTTCTATTTTAAAACCCAGGTGGCCAAAGGATACAATTACCCCAATGACTCGGTGGTAGTGTCGCGATTTCTCAATCCTGGCGCTTTTACCCTGGGTGTGGGGGTGGAGTACAAACCTTTTGAGAAAACCAGCCTTAACTTTTCTCCCATTTCTTACAGAAATACTTTTGTGCTGGATACTGCCGCTATCGATCAAACGGCTCATGGTATTGATGCTGACAAACGTTCACGGCAGGAACTGGGTGGACAGCTGGTAATACGCAACAGTGTAACCATCCTTGATGGACTTAATATTACCAATGCGGTGAGGATATTCTCCGGATACCTCGATAAGCCACAGAATATGGATATAGATTGGGAAATTAACTTCGAAAAGCAGATAAGCTGGTTCTTTAAGGTGAGTTTGAATCTGCACACCATTTATGACGACGACATTCTGTTTCCTGTGCTTGATGCCAACAAAGAGCCTGTCTTGCTGCCTGACGGTACACCCAGAAGAGCTCCTAAAACACAGTTTAAGCAATTCCTGGGGCTTACCCTTGCTTTCAGGTTGTAGGGAAGTGAGAATCAGTTGAATTGTCGCTGAATGCTTCTGGCTTTGTCGCTTACGTTTAGAGCACGATAAAGTTGATAGAGTCGGAGCATGTGAGCCGGGTCATCGGGCCTTTTTTCATATGCTCTGTCAAGCCATTTAACTGCAGAGTCAAAAGCAGCAGCCGACTTGTCTCTCTTTTCAATTACTCTGCGGTTGCTTTGTAATTGAATGGTGGTTTGCTCAATTTCAACTCCCATATTGTAATAGCAGGTGGCAAGATTGAGATAGGCTTCCAGTTCGTCGGGTGCAATCTCAATGGCTTGTTTGTAGGCTTTTATGGCCAGGGGGTATTGTTCCGTTTTCTGGTAAATCAACCCCTTGGTAAAGTGAAATGAAGATTCAGAAGGGTTTTCAGAAGCAGCATTTTCCAACATTTCAATGGCCCCCTCAACATTTCCTTTTTCAAAAAACAATTCAGCAAGCAGCATCACCAGGGTTTCATTCTCTTCATAGTCCCTGATTCCTTCTGTCAAAACTTCCTCCGCACGGTCAATATCTTCTTTTTCAAGGTAAAGGTTAAACAGCAGGTGGGTTGTATTGGGGTTGTATCTTTTATCGTGAAGTTTTTGCAGGTAGGCTATCGCTTTGTCCTGATTGCCGTTTTCATAGGCTGCAAGAGCAGCATTAAAAGTTAGTTCTTTATCGATGGGTGCGTTCAAAACAGGTCCTTCATTGATTTTCAGTGCCTGTTCGAATGCTCTGAGTGATTCAGCGTATCTTTCTTCTTTAAACAGTCTTTCTCCTTTTTTCTTGAATTCATTGGACAACTGAACATACCTGGGGGCCAGTTGCCGGTTGAGCCTGGCCCGGTTGTCGAGCCTGCGGGCTGTTTCGTAAGAGCTGATGGCCACATAAAGCTGGTTTGGGTAAAGCTCGTATTTGCTTTTGTCATTTTGTCTTCTCCCTTGGGTATAGGCTGTTTGAGCCAGTAAGCCCCGTGCAGACCAGGTCCTTGCCCATTGCGATGATTCATCATCGGCAATCATCTCTTCAACCACCTCCTTGGCTTCTTCGAAGTTGCCTGCCTCGATAAGATGGTGAACTGCCATCAGGTTACTTCGTTGCAGTGGCGATAATACCCGGCATCCGGAAAAAAGAATTAATATGAGTAAAATACATGGAAGAATAAGTCGGTTGTTCATCTGTTTAAAATTTTATTAATTCGGTTCCCGCTCATGCGGGAGAGGTCGCCAACAATATCCGAATTTTATGTTTTGCCTTGTTGCGAAATTATAATTATCCGCATGTGCGTCAATAGTTATTGTATGGCTCGGTTCATCGTGATAATAGTTTAAAAACCCGGTAAATACAAAGGCCGGTTTTGCATTACCCCTGAAGAAAACGAGGCAGGAGTGTCCGCATTGTATTCCTGTGCAAATTTTTTGCAAAGATAATGAGATTAGGCCTTTGTGAAAAGCCAGATCCAAAGGTTTAGTAATTATTAATGATAGCTGTGATTGCCGGTATTGCTTTGTCTTTCAAGCTGAATGAGGTTGTTTCTGTAAAATCCATAACTCTGCTTTTTCTTCCTCACGTATTTTTTCCAGCCAGTTTTTTCGGGAGGATGGTTTTTGTTGGATGGGTTTTTCAAGTTTCTCCACAAGTGCAAATCGCTTGTTCTGCGTAATTTCTTTTTCAACAGGGTGCTCATGGCTGATGCCTGCAACACTTGCAAAGTTGGAAAAAAGGATGGCAATGGTAGTGTGCGAAGTGAGATGTTCATACCCCTGCCGGAAGAACTCATCAAAAAAGCCGGGTTCGTAATACATGGCTTTATCGATGTTGGTGTGGGTGTCCATGGGCAGCCAGGGTGGATTGAAAACCAGTAGATCAGCAGTCTCTGATGCAATTGTTTCGAAAAAGGATGTGTGCTGCAATTTCACCCTGGCCTCTGTCTTGTGTTTTTGCAGCTCCTCCCTTACACTCCATAAAGCATTGGGGTTGATGTCGGTGGCAGTTATAGTTTTTATTCCCCGCTTAAGCATGTAAAAAGTAAGTACCCCGCAACCCGTTCCCATGTCTATGGCTTTTTCAAATGGCGGATTGTCAGCCAGCCATTGGTCAAAAAGTTCCAGGTGTTCGGTGCGGGTGGGGAAATAGGTGCCATAGAAGGGATGTATTTTGTGATGCAGCCCGGGATAGAGAATCCCTTTTTCGAACCACTGCCGGGCACCGTTCATGCCAAGATAGTCGGTAAATGGGAGCAGGAAATCGGCTGAGTGGGAGTAAAACTCAATGAGCCAGGGATTTGCCGGAGCTTTTGCAAGGTCAGGATGGTGGTTGTGGATGCGGATGAATAGTTTTTCTGTCAGATAAACCATCTTCTCCCGGTTGATGCGCGAAGAGACATAATCTGTAATGGGGTAACGCTCGTTTACCTGCTTTTTCAGCCAGCTGTAAAAGTCCATCGCTGTACCCCAGGTGCCCCGGAAGCAGAATTCTTCCCCCCTTTCAAGCTGCTTTAACATCTGGCGGTTATTGCTCGCAGCGGTGATGTGGGCGGGCACCTCTTCCACAGGTTTTGTTGCGGGGAATTGCAGGTTGAATTCAGTGGGATCCGGACGGGGCTTGTTTTCGTGCATTGGAGTTTTTTGCAAATATAGTAATTTGTTGGGGGCAGGAACTGGAAACTTGCGCAGCAATTTCCAGCTTCCAGAGAAGTTGTCCTAAACCCGGAAGCTTCCAGTTGCTTTGCAAGCTGGAAGTTCCTGGTCATCCTACTCCAATCTACCATCCACCTGGAAGGGCAGCCGTGCCAGCTTGCTCACCTCCACCGACGGATAACCAAACTCTTCCACCACCTTGCCTTCAATCAGGTAAAGGCCCTGCCCGGTAAAGGGATACTTTTGCAGCGATTGCGGAAAGTGTACTGTATCGAAAAACTCACCCTTTTCATCCAGGAAGCAGCCAAAATGCATCCAGTCTTTGCGCACGGTATGCACGTATTTGATGGTCACCAGGTCGCCCACCATGCGTACCTTCTGGCCCAGTTTGCTCATGAGATCGCAGGCCAGGGCATTGCCGCGATAATCGGTTTTGAGCATATCGAAACGCGAGAGGGTTACGGGAAATCCCAGCAGTTCCATTTCATCGTAAGCATCCTCCAGGGGCTTGTCATGCAGGGGCGGGAGGGTGAACTTTTTTTCTTCGGGTTCGAAAATGGCGGGTGCCGTTTGTTTTCTGGGCTGTTTGGATAGCAGGAAGTGGGCTTCCCATAACAGTTCTTTTTTGGGTTGGCCGCTAAAGCGGAAGGCGCCGCAGCGAATCAACAGTAATACCTGCTCCAGCCCCGGGGCAGTGCGGTGGATGAAATCCTGCAGACTTTTGAAAGGGCCGTTTTGCTCTCTTTCATGGCACAAGGAAACGGCCATGGTACTTTCCAATCCTTTTACGTGCTGCCAGCCCAGGTAGATATCGCGGTCGTGCAGGCTGGTTTTGTAAACACTGTGGTTGAGACAGGGGAGGTGGATAGTGGCACCGAACCGGCGCGCCTCATTTACGTAAATGCGGGTGTTGTAAAAACCACCGAAATTGTTGATTACCGCTACATGAAACTCGTCGGGGTAGTAGGTTTTCAGAAACAGGCTCTGGTAGCTCTCTACCGCGTAAGATGCCGAATGCGCTTTGCAAAAGGCATAACCAGAGAACGATTCTATCTGTCGCCACACTTCCTGCGCCAGGGCAGGAGAGTGGCCTTTCTGCGTACATCCCTCAAAGAACTTATCGCGTATGCGCTGAAATTCGGTCCGCGAACGAAACTTACCCGACATGGCCCGCCGCAGAATGTCGCTGTCGTCAAGCCCCAGCCCTGCAAAATGGTGGCTGATTTTGATTACATCTTCCTGGTACACCATCACCCCGAAAGTTTCGCCCAGCTGCTTTTCAAAGGTAGGGTGCAGATATTTTACCGTTTCAGGGTTGTGGAAGCGCTTTATGTATTCTCGCATCATGCCCGACTTGGCCACCCCCGGCCGTATGATGGAGCTGGCAGCCACCAGGCGGATGTAGTCGTTGCACTTGAGCTTTTTCAACAACCCCCGCATGGCAGGCGATTCAATGTAGAAACATCCGATGGCTTCACCGTTGTAGAGTCGCTGGTTGATTTCAGGGTCTTTTTTAAACCGGCTTACCTGGTGTACATCGATTTTCTGTCCTTTGTTCTGCAGCACCAGTTCGGCCCCTTCCTGTATGTGGGCAATGCCCCGCTGGCTGAGGATGTCCAGCTTTTCAAAACCAATGTCTTCGGCCACGTACATATCCCACTGGGTAGCCGGAAAGCCCTTGGGAGGAAGGTCGAGTGCAGTGTAGTAGTAGATGGGTTTCTCTGACACCAGCACCCCTCCGGCGTGGATGCTACGATGGTTGGGGAAGTCGAGGATGCGGCTGCCGTATTCCAGGATTTTCTGTGCCACCGGGTCTTTTTTGCCCGATGAGGGGTCTTTCACCAGGGCGTCAATCTCCTGTTTGGGCAGGCCGTACACCTTGCTCATCTCGCGGATGACCGATTTGTCGCGGAAGGTGTTGATGGTGCCCAGCAGTGCGGTGTGATCGCGCCCGTACCGTTTGAAGATGTAGTCCTGGATATGGTCGCGGTCGGTCCAGCTGTAGTCGATGTCGAAATCAGGCGGACTGGTGCGCTGGGCATTGATAAAGCGTTCGAAATATAGGTCGAGCTCAATGGGGTCGATATCGGTGATGCGCAGGCAGTAGGCCACAATGCTGTTGCCGCCGCTGCCACGTCCCACGTGATACATGCCGCGCGACATGGAGTAGCGGATGATATCCCAGGTAATGAGAAAATAGGAGGAGAATCCCAGCCTGTCAATTACCTCCAGCTCTTTGAGCATTCGTTCGTGGGCTTTTTTGTTGTGACGGCCGTATCGGTATTCCAGTCCTTCCAGTGCGAGTTTTTCCAGCAGCAGGCGGTCGTCGTAGCGGCTGGAGGTGAAGATTTGTTTGTTTTTGGGGGTTTTGAAGTCGAAGTCGAAGCTGCACTGTTCCAGGAGTTTTTGTGCATTGTGCAGCAGGGCAGGGCATTGGCGGTAGGTTTGCTGTAGTGCTTCCGGACTTTGAAGGAAAGCATTGTGAGGGGCCAGCATGGAAGGGATGAGCTGGCTCAGCAGGATGTTGTGGTCAATGGCACGCAGGTGGCTGTGCAAGGCATGATCGTCCGGGTGGGCGTAACAGGCTGTTGATTGGGCCACCAGCTTATGGGGAAATTCCTGGCTCAGGTTGTAAACGGTGCGGTGAATATCGCCGGGGCGGACCCCCAGAAATTCATGCTCTCTGAGTGTTTCTGCAGCTTTGACCAGGGGAGGGTACAGCACGTAAACATGTTCGAATACCGGCGCCTGTTCCTGAAGTTTTTTCCCCGACAGATTATACCGGCTGAGCATCTCGTTGATTTCGCGCAGCCCTTCGTGGTTGCGGGCAATGCACGTGTAAAGCAGCCGGTCACCGTCACGGGCCTCCATGCCGGCTACCGGTCTGATGTTGTGCTGCAGGCAGGCTTTCACAAAATCAAAAACCGCGGTCGTGTTGTTGATATCGGTGAGCACAAGGGTGTCCAGGCCCAGGGTGGCGGCTTGCTGCACCACCGTTTCCACCGGCATGGTGCCATAAAGCAGGCTGTAGTAAGTGTGAATGGTTTGCATCAGGATGTTCGTTTGGTCGTATTACAATCAAAAACTGTGATTGTAATATAGTAATTGTTTTGAACATCCTACCGCCAGGAACTGGAAACTCCGAAGGA
>SLPR01000108.1 GCA_007131895.1 Bacteroidales bacterium
AGCACTCCCAGGGTTCCCGCCAGAAAAAAGAAACAGCCCACTACCAGAAGAATAACTGTGATAACCTCTTTTATCATCATGGGCTTTCTCCTTTCTTCTTTTTCCAGACCTGCACCAAACCAATTACCAACAAAATCGCCAGTACATTGAAGGTAATGGCGACATTGAGCAAAGTAAGATCTTTCAAATAACCCGCCAGAACCAACAGAATGGCCATTCCTGTGGTGCCGAACAGTTGGGTGGTAAGCAAACGATCCGCGACCGTTGGTCCCCGCCAGATACGAAATAGCCCCAGGGCTATGTTAAGTAAGAGGAAGACAATGACAATGGTAAAAAAAACGTCCATATGCTATAAAGTATGTTGTCAAAATGTGTTGCTGTAAATTGATTTGTTCAGACTGTTCTGACCAGGTGTTTTTTTCAGAATTCGCCTACAGGTTTCCAATCCATGATTTATCCTTCTCAGGAATCCAGCGGCAGGAACTAATTTTCCAGCCCAGCCCTGCCTGCGCTGAATCCCAAAAACCAACAATTACTCAAAATAATTGTTCACGATGCAGTTTAATAAAAAGCACCCGAAAGTTTGGGGACTATCTTCAAAATACAGAATACAAAAGCGATAATTCTTGCAAATTAATTAATAAACCCTCATTGTCCTTGTTCCCAATGGCTTTAGCAACAAGATTCTGTTCATTGGGAAAAACGCAGGGACTTCATTGTTTTAAAGAGAATTCCCGATAACAGGAACCGATTTAGTCACCAATATTTTGAAATTTAAAAATCTCCACCAGACGTTCTCGCATCAAGGAGCCTAAACGAGAGCATTTTTTATTTTTGCGGTGCAAATATAAAGTAAATTATTATTACCATGCAATTCAGGGCGACTAAATATTTAAAGCCTTGTTTAACAACACAGTAAAAGCAAATTCACAAATACCCGTTTGTCAATTTCAGTCCAGCACTTCCTTTTGCAAATCAAACATTCTGGCATAAATGCCTTTTTGTGAATAAAGTTCTGCATGTGTCCCTTTTTCAACAATTTGGCCCCCACTCATCACCAGTATCTCATCCATTTTCTCCATATCTACCAGCCTATGCGTAACCATCAGCAGGGTTTTGTTGCCTTTCAGTGACCAGAGCGTATCCAGGACTTTTCGTTCGGTATTGGCATCCAGGTGGGCGGTTACTTCATCAAAAATCCATATATCACTATGCCTAAGCCATGCCCGCGCCAATGCAAGCAATTGCCTTTCGCCTCCAGAGAAACGCATCCCCTGGGTGCCCGGCTCCATGTCCAGATCATGGGCAAAGTGATCCAGCCCGACTTGTATTAAACTTTCTATTAGCTCTTCATCTGTTGCTTCTGGTTTTGCCAGCAGCAGGTTCTCCCGGAGAGAGCGGTTAAAAACCCAGTTGTCCTGCGATACCACCCCGAACAAAGACCTGTAGTTTGTTTCTTCCAACCGGTTGACATCATACTCTCCGGCTTTTATACTTCCTGAGTCGGGCGGCCAGAATCGCAGCAAGAGGTTGAGCAGGGTGCTCTTCCCGCTTCCTGTAGGTCCCACAATGGCCGTACATGAACCGGCAGGTATAGAAAATGAAACGTCCTTCAGGGTGGGTGTATCACCGTCATAGGAAAAAGAAACATGCTGAAAGGAGATGGATTCCGGAATATCCTGCAAAGTTTTGTTGCTCGTGGTGGGTGGAATCGGATCAGTTTTGTCATTTTCAGCCAGTGAAAACAGCCTTTTGGATGCCTCATCAGAGTTCTCATACTGGATAAAAGCATTGGCCAGCCCCTGGAAGGCTTCAAAGCTGCTTAATACCCCAAGAATAAGTGCGGCAAGAACTACTCCTCTGATTTCGCCGTTCATAACCAGTGGTATGGCCATTATCAGGACGAAAAACATGGCCAGATGTGACAGTAAATTGTTGAGACTTTCTGCCAGCCCCGAAATGCCCGCATTTTTTCGCTGGATGTGGTCAAGTTCTGCCTGCATCTGGTTGAAACTGTCACGGGAATTCTTTTGCTGTCCCATCCACGATAAGTCCTGCATCCCCTGTAGCCTGTCTACCAGGAATACTTTCAGCTTGCTTCTGGTTTGCACTTCCTTTTTACCTCTTCCCCTTACCAGCCATGCAATAATCAGAGGGGAAACTACCCCGTTGAGCATAAAGAACAGCAGGGTGATAAAAGCAATTTTGACATCAAAAAATGTCAATCCCCAGAACGTTAGTGAACCAATGAGGAAGGCTACAATTACGGGTGATACAATTCGGAGAAAAACATTCTGCAGGGTTTCAATATCGGAAGTTACTCCCGTCAGCAGGTCGCCCGGACGGCGTGTCATAAACCATTTTTGCGAAAAAGAATCGATTTGCCGGTAAAAATTCATTCGCATGGCGAGGAGAATCTTAAAGGTAAGATCATGAGAGACTACTCGTTCAAAATATCTCACCACAGCTCTTGAAATGCCGAAGAACCGCACGCCGGCCGTTACCATGAACAGGTCAACAATCATAGGGCGCTGGGCAGCACGGGATATAAGGTAGCCCGATGTGCTCATCAGCCCGATTCCTGCAAGAATGGTCCCTGTGGCAAGCAGAACCGCTCCGGCAAAAGCGGCCTTGTGTTGTCGTATATATCCTATAACTTTCAGCATGTTGCAGTATATATCATTTGAGTCCCAGTGTTGTGAGGTAACTGGCGTACAATCCTTTTTTCGTTATAAGCTCATCATGTCGTCCGGTTTCGGCAATGGTTCCGTTGTTGAAAACAAGTATGTTGTCGGCATTTTTTACCGTTTTCAGGCGATGGGCAATTACCAGCGTGGTGCGATTTTTTACAATAGTTTCGGTGGCCGTGGCAACGATTTGCTCACTCTCAGGGTCCAGGCTTGAAGTGGGTTCATCCAGAATCAGCAAAGGGGCATCTTTGAGCAATGCCCTGGCAATGGCCAGACGTTGCTTCTCTCCGCCGCTCAGGCGGGAAGCATTGTCGGTCAGGGGGGTGTGGTATCCCCGGGGGAATTGAGCTATAAATGAGTGTGCGCCCGATTTTTGTGCCGCATGTTCCACTTCTTCCCGGGTTGCTCCGGGCTTAACAAGCAACAGGTTCTCCAGGATCGTACCATTGAAAAAGTGCGGATGCTGCGGAACGTAAGCAATAAACTTGTGCCACAGCTCATGATTCATTTGCTGCAGCGGTAAGTTATTGGCGCTGATGATGCCTGAATCGGGCTGCATAAATCCCAGCAGCAAACGGGCAAAGGTTGATTTCCCTGAACCTGTAGATCCTGCGACTGCTGTAAGAGAACCGGCTTTCAGCCTGCAATTGATGCTTTTCAGGACAGGTTCATTAGCGTCGGGGTATGTGAAGTTTACGTTTTCAAATCGGATGCCAAGACCTGAATCGTTTTGGAGCAGATCTGTGTCAGGTTCTGACAGAGAGGTTTTTTGGGAAATCTTCTCCGGGGAATTTTCTGCCCCGGTATCCATAATGTCAAATATCTTTTCTGCCGCGGCACTTCCATCCATACCGGCATGGTGATGAAGTCCCAGCGTGCGGAAGGGCAAATAAAATTCAGGAGCCAGCAACAAAACAAACAGACCGGGCTGAAAAGTCATCATTCCCTCTATCAGTCTAATGCCCACTTGAACGGCCACCAGCGCAATGCTTATACTGGCAGCAAGTTCCAGCACCATGCCCGACATAAAAGCCACTTTCAGTACCCGCATGGTAATGATTCTGAAATTGTCACTGCTTTTATATACATTGTCTGCTTCCCGCTGGTTCATTCCAAATATCTTCAATGTCTTCAGGCCCTGTAGTACATCCAAAAAATGCGATGACAGCCGGCTCATCTGCCCCCATTGCTCTTCGGTAAGCTTTTTGGCATAGGTGCCAATCAGCCACATAAAAAACAGTATCAGCGGTGCTGTAATCAGCATGATGAGTCCGCTGGGCCAGTCAATGGAAAATGTAAATATGATTATGGTTATGGGAAGAATAATGATGTGTATAACTGAAGGAATATATCGGGTGAAATAATCATCCAGTTTTTCAACAGCTTCCATTAAGGTGGCTATCACTTCTCCGGTTTTGCCTGTTCGGGTGTATGCCGGACCAAGCTTGACAAGGTGAGAGAATAGATTTTTGCGCAGCCCGGATTTGATGGTTACAGCCGTTTGCTGTGCATATCTTTCGCGAAACCACAGCAGCAAGCTTCTCAGGGCAATGGTAGCAACCAGGTAATACAGCAGCGTGGGATTGCCAACTTCTGAATGTAAGAATACATCCGCTATCACAATGCTCAGCAGGTACATCTGGGTGATGACCACTGCAGAAATCAGCAAACTGATTATGGCGATGCCCGGGAAAAAGCCATGCACACCGTTCGCAAGCCCAAATAACCTGCGATGGGTGTGCATGCCTGATTTCTTGTTATTTATTTCTGTTTCCTTTTTCAGGTGTTTTTGCACTTTAACTCAAATTGGTTACTCACGTGGAATGGCATCCCTGCTTACTCTTTTGCTGAAAACGTAATAGCTCCATCCCTGGTAGGCTAATACAATGGGTACAAAGAACAGGGCCACCACTGACAAGATTCTAAGTGTAAGCTGGCTGGAAGAAGCATTGTAAACGGTTAAACTGTAAGCTGGATCCAGCGACGAGGGCATTACATTGGGAAACAAACCGTAAAAAATCACTGAGGTCCCAAGCAGGATGGTCAGTGCCATGGCTCCAAAGGCATACATTTGCATTTTCATACGCATAAAAACAAAACATGCAATAAAACTAAGTATGGCAAGGGTAGGGAGGCTGCCGGGAATCAAACCGAGTCCTTCAAAAAGAACAGTTTGCCAGTATCCCATAATGGCAAATGCAGCGGTTACGATGGCTATGGGAATCCAGAGTGTTTTTGCAATCTTCTCAGCCCTTTCCTTCAAATCATCAGTGGTGCGAAGACTTAAAAACAGAGCACCGTGAAGAACAAACATCATTACAACAACAACACCTCCCAGCAAGGCATAAGGGTTGAGAATGTGCAGCAGGTTGCCTGTAAAATTCATATCCTCTCCAATGGGCAAACCCTGCACGATATTGGTGAAAGCAACACCCCATAGTAAAGCTGGAATAAGGCTTCCCCAGAAAATAAACTGGTCAAAGACTTTGCGCCACCACTTATCTTTCATTTTGCTGCGGAACTCAAAACCTGCAGCACGCAAAATAAGTGCTATAACGATAAGGAATAAGGGAATGTAAAAGCCACTGAACAACGTAGCATACCAGTGCGGAAATGCTGCAAACATAGCACCTCCCGCAGTAATCAACCAAACTTCGTTGGCATCCCAGAAAGGGCCGATAGTGTTGATTACAACCCTTCGATCCACATCGTCCTTGCTGATAAATGGCATCAGAATTCCCACTCCGAAGTCAAAACCTTCCAGGATAAAATAGCCGATAAAAAGGATGGCTATCAGTATAAACCATATCAATTGAAAATCCATATCCGAAAATTTTTATGTTTTGAAAATATCTTTAATATGTGTGTAACATTTTTTCACTATCCTCAGGCACTCCGGGTTTGGCAAAACGATGGATCAGATAAACAGCCACAGCTGCCAGTAAACCATATATAAGTGTAAAGGCAACCGTTGTCAAAAGCATTTGTCCTGCGCTTACATTGGGAGAGACCCCATCCTGGGTAAGCATAAGCCCGTAAACCACCCAGGGCTGACGTCCCATTTCGGTAACAATCCATCCCAGGGAATTGGCTAAAAGCGGGAGAAACATTACGATAGTGGCCATTTTAAGATACAATTTGTTTTCTTCCAGTTTGTTGCGCCACCACTGGACCAGGCCGTATATGGAAAAAAGAATAAACAACATCCCTAAACCCACCATCAGTCGAAAACTCCAGTAAACTACTTTAACAGGTGGGATATAATCTCCCGGTCCATAAGCCTCTTCATACTCATTCTGAAGATCTTTCATCCCCTTGACTTCACTTGTAGTGTTATTGTAAGCCAGTACCGAGAGCATATACGGCAACTTAAACTCCCGACTGGAAGTCATATTTTCCTGATCAATAAGCGCAAACATGGAAAAACTGGCTGGTTGCTCTGTTTCCCACAGACCCTCCATGGCGGCCATCTTCATGGGTTGGTGTATGACAGTATGTTGTGCATGTCTGTGACCTGTTGTAGCTACCAGCAATGCAGATACCGCGGTAAAAACAAGTGCAACCCTGGCCGACTTACCAAATATTTCTACCTGATTGTTTCGCAAAATCTGCCATGCACTGATGCCCAGCATAAAGAGACCCCCGGTTACAAAGGCTGCGATAACAGTGTGCTGAACCATTACAAGCATCTGCTCATTGAGCATAACAGCTACAAAATCGCTGAGCTCAGCTCTACCATTGTTCAATACAAAACCAATCGGAACCTGCATCCAGGCATTGGCAATTAGAATCCATAATGCCGAAAGAACTGAACCTAAAGCCACAAGCCAGATACTCAACAGATGGATGCCTTTGGGGAGCCGGTTCCAGCCAAAAAGCCAGACTGCAATAAAGGTCGATTCCAGGAAAAAGGCCATCAGTGCCTCAATGGCCAGCGGAATGCCAAAAATGTCTCCCACAAAACGTGAATAATTGGACCAGGCCATCCCGAATTGAAACTCCAATACGATACCTGTAACTACGCCAAGGGCAAAAATAATGATGAACAGTTTGCCAAAATACTTGGTCAGCAATTTATAGTGCTCACTATTGGTGCGATAATAAAAGGTCTGCAAAATTGCGGTAAGAACCGCCAGACCCATAGTTAGCGGGCTGAAGAAAAAGTGATAAACAGTTGTGATACCAAACTGCCACCTTGCAATTTCTATTACTTCCATAGGTTTATACTTTATATTATGTTGGGTTAAAAAAGATTTGTGGTGCGATACATTTTAAACATGCCAGCTCTTACGATTCAGGGCCAAAATTATAAAAAAATTATATTTAAGCAACAAAATACCTAAATTATTTCTTGCTTATTTCTTTGGATTTTGTTATATTATTAGGTTGGGGATTTTCTTTCCGGTTTACAGGTTAACATCTATCGAGATTTTGAGGTCGAAAGTCCTTTCTGGAACTTCGGTAATGGCAGGTGTTGGTGTTGTCACGTCCTTTATTTGAAAGTTTTATGACTGGATTTGCGGTCAGGAGAGCCTCCTCAAAAAAAAATACACAAAAATTGGTTTTCAATCTCTGTGATATATAGCTGTTTATGGGCTTGGTTCGCATTTTTATTGGAACCTGCCAGCTTTTTTTCTTTGTAATTCGAAAATATATTTACCTTTGCAGCCGCAAAAGCAAACAACGCTCTTTTTTTTGTTAAAAACATCGGGTAAAAAAAATAAAAAATTTTACTTGCTGAGAAACAAAAAGTGTTTATCTTTGCAATCCCAAAAGAAAAGATATTCTCTCAACGGAGAGGAATAAAAAATAAGCGAACAAAAAGTTCATTGAAAGTATTGATATCAACCAAGAAAAAGCAAGCGAGTACCCGTTCAATTTTCCTTCGGGAATGAAGAACGAAAAAATAAGCCAGGGACTCAGACAAATATTTTCCTTTAGAGATAAAGGGATAACAAACTTTCACAACGGAGAGTTTGATCCTGGCTCAGGATGAACGCTAGCGGCAGGCTTAATACATGCAAGTCGAACGGTAACAGGCGGTAGCAATACTGCGCTGACGAGTGGCGCACGGGTG
>SLPR01000136.1 GCA_007131895.1 Bacteroidales bacterium
AAGTGTTATCAGGCATAAGTTAATCTTCTGTGTTTTAGGGTACGTTTTTATATGAAACTTGCATGAGCACTGCGCACTCAAAAGGAAATGAACCGAACGAAGTGAGCTCACGAACACCAATAATAATAAATGATTGTGAGTAATAAGGTCATCCATGCAAGTTCCATTTAACCAACCGAGCTTGAAAAGCGAGGCTCAGCGAAGCTAATTACTTAGATCAATTTTATTCGAATGAAACATCCATGATTAAGCTTAAAACACACACGAGGATGACTATTCAGTAAAAAACCTTTCAATTAGTGTAGGATTAGTATTGTTGGATATTTTCCCGCTGAAAAAGCGGGACAGGCTATCTGACCATATTAATCAAATAATAAGCAGATGAATAATGAATATTTTTTGATATGACCGATAAAACCTTGAAGGTTCAATGCTGCTTTTGTGTAAAAACTTCCCCAACATTGTAGATTTTGGCTACATCAGAAACCTCCCGGTTGTGCAGATAAGAATTAACCAGATTAATTAAAATTCCTTTCAAAGTCGTATCATACAGAATTATAGCTGGTTAATTGTTCTTTGCTGAGCTGCCACCAGGTTTGTTTTTTCGATATTTAATTCCCATTGCTTGCTGGCATAAATTTTTCACCTACCAGATAAGAAAAAGGATTGAATAATTGTATATACCTGAAATTTATGACAAAAGATAACCTGAAAGAAGTAAAAGCATATTATAACGGACATGTAAAAGACGAAGATCGCAGGCTGGATGAGCACCCTTTCGAGATTCCGGTTACGATGCACTTTGTCAAAAAGCACCTTACACCCGGAGCTTCTGTTTTCGATGTTGCCTGCGGAACCGGCAGGATGGCCAGTTTGCTGTTGAACAAAGGATATTTTGTGGCTCTGAATGATTTATCAGACAAGAACATTGAACTGGTGCGTGAGCGGCTGGGAACCCATCGCAACCTGATTTTCACTGAGTGTTCTGATGCACTTGAAAGCAAACGGTGGGAACACAAATCCTGGGACTCTGTTTTTATTCTGGGACCGCTCTATCACATGATAAGCAAAGAAAACCGATTAAAATTGCTGAAGCTGGCATATGAAAATCTGAAACCGGGAGGGTTTCTGTTCTCATCTTTCATGACCCGGACAGGTGCAATGGTTTATGGAGTAAAACACAATCCGGAAGGTATTCTTTACCCCGACGGGGCCAGAAAGCTATGGGAAACAGGAACCGACAAACGTTTTGTTGAAGACACGGAATACTTTACCAATGCATATTTTTCTCATCCTGAAGAAATAAATCCTCTTTTGGAAAGTGCAGGTTTTCAACCCCTTCATCTTGCCGGAGCAGAAGGGATCTTTGGCGAAAGATTTGAATTGTTTCACAAACTAAAAGATAATCTGAAAGATGAATGGATACAATTTGTGATAGAGAACTGCGAGGATAATCATTTGGTGCAACAATCAAAACATTTATTGAGCATAGCTCAAAAACCCTGATAAATCAGGGTTTGTATTTTATATAACACGAGAGTTTTTTTATCTTTTTGAACAAAAATTTTGATACATAAACAGTCCATGATTATCTGTAAGCACACAAGAGAGTGATTATTGAAAAACAATAGCATCATTCAACTTATAAGTTAAATGGTGATGTTCTATTTGACATTTAAAAAAAATATAGAAAAAATGAAAAGCAAATACTCATTAAATCTTGGAAAACCTTTTGGAATCAAAGTGTCCATCCACTGGACCTTTTTATTGCTTATTGCCTGGATAGTCTTTATCACCATGAGACAGGGGCTGGAAACTGCACAAATTCTGATGCATGTTCTGTTTGTTCTTGCCCTGTTTGTGTGCGTATTACTTCATGAATTCGGTCATTCACTGGTAGCCATAAAATTTGGAGGGGAAGTGCACAGCATTATTCTTTTGCCTATTGGTGGCATGGCCAACATCACCAAAATGCCCGAGAAACCCAAAGAAGAATTCCTGGTTTCCCTGGCAGGCCCCCTGGTAAATATAGTAATAGCAGCAATTTTGGGCCTATACCTGTATTACATTCATCCTGTTTCGTTCGGTGATATGGATTTTAGCTACATAACACGAGATAATTTCCTGCCGATGTTATTGGCTGCCAATATTTTTATCGTAGTATTTAATCTTATCCCTGCATTCCCCATGGACGGAGGGCGTTTATTCCGATCGGCCCTCTCTGTGTGGATGAGCCGAATGGAAGCCACCCGCATTGCCAAAAATATCGGGCAGATATTTGCTGTTTTGTTTATTATAGCCGGTTTGTATATCAATCCATTCCTGGTTATTATCGGTTTTTTCATCTTATTGGGCGCCAAAGGAGAATACGAAATAATGAAATACCAGAATATCCTGGAGGATCACAAGGTGCAGGACATTATTATTACAGATTATGACGAGCTGGAACCCGAAGATACCCTGGGCGAAGCAGCCAAGCGACTACAACATATTTCCAACCGGGGTTTTGTTATTAAATCCGGAGGAGAATACAAAGGATTACTCACCCAGAAAGACCTGATTACGGGATTGGAAACCTATGGAAAAGAAGGAAAAATTGAAGATTCTATGAACAAAAAGATTGAATCGGTAACACCTGATATGGACATATTCGAAGCATTCAAGCATATGCGGAAAAACAAATATGATATAGCTCCGGTACTAAAAGATGATGCATTTAAAGGTATTCTTGACATTGACAACATCAATGAGTTTTTCATGATTCGAAAAGCATTGCAGTAAATATCAATCTTTGGGCTAATTGGATTAACAATCAGGTTTTATGAAAAGAATAACCGAACATATTAATTCTATTTATATTTGTTGACAAAATGCAGGTTAGCCTTCCCTTTTTTTAAACCAGGTATGGGCAAGCAACAAATTAATAAAAAGCACGAAAAATGTAACACCAACAGCAAGGATGTATTGTTTTAAAGCGACAGATATCCCAATGCCAGCTGAGAAGAGAATGGTTGCCGAAGAAGTAAGATACTTAACCCTTTGCTCTTTACGGGTATGCAACACCATTCCGGCTCCAATAAAGCTAATACCCAAAACTATTGCCTGAATAATCCGGATAGGATCGGTGGTGATATATGAGCCCAATCCTAGTTCAGAAAAATGGATTACCATGCTTTCTCCCAATATCACAAACAGGCATACCGCTCCACCCACCAGCATGTTGGTGCGCAATCCGGCCGGTTTTCTTGCAATACCCCTTTCAAAGCCAACAATTCCGGTTAACACAGATGCTAAAATCACGTGCACAAGAAAAATCAGCTCGTCCTCTATTGTATGCATTGAAAATAATTTAATTTAATATATGGGCTGTTTTGCTTTCATATTAAAAAGTTAACAAATTCGTGATTGTTTCTTAGGTGTTGCCATTTTTCACCATTGTGTAAAAGCCTCCCCACTCTTATAAATTACTGTATGCAATTGGCTTTATTGCCTGAATTGCAACAAACGTACACTGAGTCAACAGCAAAGGTAAAACCCTGAATTCAAAAAGCGTTACTTGTTATAAATCATCCCTTTGGAATAGCGTTTGAAATTCATATTCTCAAAGTTAAAAATTTCTGGCTTTGCATACATGTTTTACCCAATCACAATTTTGAGAAATAGAATGGCAAATCATTGTCTAAGGGATTACCAAAATTCTGCCAAAGGCTATCAACTAAACAATACAAATAAAATGCCTGTACATAACAAAGAAATAGCTGATATATTAAATGAAGTTGCCGATTATCTGGAAATAAAAGGTAAGAATGAATATCGCATAAACTCTTATCGAAATGCTGCCCGCACGATATTGGGTTTATCTGAAAGTATTTCGAAGATGGCCGAAGATGAAAAGGACATCCAATCTCTTTCTGATATAGGCGAAAGCATGGCTAAAAAGATTGCCGAAATTGCCCGAACCGGCAAGTTAAAGCAGTTGGAAAAGTTAAAAAAACAATTTCCCGGATCGCTCAGAGACATCATGAAGCTTGAGCAATTGGGGCCTCAGCGTACAAAGATTCTTTATGAAGAATTAAATATTGAATCTGTTGAAGAATTAAAAAAAGCCGCCACAGAAGGAAAAATTAAGAAGCTGGAAGGGTTTGGAGAAAAAACTACCCAAAATATTCTCAAAGAGATAAAGCAATTTTCCTATAAGGGTGGCTCTCAAAGGTTTAAGCTTCATGAAGCAGAGGAGATAATTCAACCCATGTTGAGATATCTGGAAAAAGAGATCGATGATATTACCATTGCAGGCAGTTACCGCCGCATGAAGGAAACAGTGGGAGATATTGATTTAGTAGGTGCTGGCAAAGATGCGCAAAAAGCCATGGAGCATTTTGTAAAATACGATGAAGTGCAGGATGTGCTGTCTCATGGTGAATCCCGATCATCGGTGCGACTAAGAGCCGGCCTGCAGGTTGATATTCGCCTTGTAAAGAAAAAATCACTGGGCGCAGCAAAGTTGTATTTTACCGGCTCTAAAGTCCATACGGTAGCCTTAAGAAAAATGGCAAAAGAAAATAATTATAAAGTCAACGAATATGGCATTTATAAAGGGAAAAAAAGACTGGCCGGGAAAACAGAAAAAGAAATGTATGAAAAGCTTGGACTTCAATATATCAAACCGGAGCTCAGAGAAAACATGGGTGAAATTGAAGCAGCACAGAAAGATAAGCTACCCGGATTGCTGAAATTAAAAAATATAAAAGGCGACCTGCATACTCATACCCATGCTACGGATGGAAAAAATTCATTGAAAGAAATGGCTGAAGCCGCCAGGGAAAAAGGGTATAGTTATTTTGCTGTTACCGAACACTCTAAAAAAGTATCCATGGCGGGTGGGCTGGATGAAAAAGAACTGGAAAAGCAGATCAGGGAAATTGATGAATTAAATAAAAAAATGAAAAATTTTAAAATCATCAAAGGGATAGAAGTTGACATCCTTGAAGATGGAACTTTGGATTTGCCTGATGATATTTTAAAAGAACTGGACCTTGTAATTTGTGCCATTCATTACAATATGAAATTATCCAAAAAGAAGCAAACAAGGCGGATTTTGAAAGCTATGGAAAACCCTTATTTTAATATTCTTGCACACCCCACCGGGCGCATGATCAATAAGAGAAGCGGATACGATATGGATATGGATGAAGTGATGAAAGAAGCCGCTGACCATGGTTGCTATTTAGAAATCAACAGCAACCCCGACCGTATTGACTTAAATGATAAGCATATAAGAAAAGCAAGGGAAAAAGGCGTTAAACTGGCAATATCAACTGATGCGCATTCCATCGGCAATCTCGAATACATAAAATATGGGGTTGCCCAGGCACGCAGAGGCTGGCTTGGCAAAGACGATATTATCAATACCCGCTCCTGGAAAGACCTGAAAGAATTGTTGAAAAGATAATTACCCAGGTAACCAGACATTTAAGATGGCTTTATAGTAACCAACGGGTCATTATATTTTGCTGTGATATGAGGAATCTGGAAAGAACATTCTGGGGAATTGAAAGGTGGTGTTGGGTAAATTTCTGAATAGCCCTGAGGAAAATATTCCCCAGTCAAATCAAAATCTATTTGATTTTATTTGATGATTGTTCCAATTATTTTTCCCCAATCGTTAAATTCAATTAATCTATTTTTTACATAAAACCACAAATGTAAGGTTTGACAGAAATTACCAAAAGGGAAATTTTTCCTGTAAAAATTAATTGCAATATATGATTATAAAAAACTACTGCAATTAAGTTTCAGGCAGAATTTTGGCACAAATTTTCCACCTGAAAACGATCAACGCACATGAGTTCAGACATGTAAAAAAACTAATGCTAATGCATGATAAGGGGTTTTTATTCATGCTGTTAATGTGTTTTATTTACTATAGTAGAATTAATACATAATTTAAAATTACAGGAGGAATATAAATGAAAGTAAAGAATATACTTGCAGGTTTTTTAATTGCATTGGTTGCATCATTGTTAACCATTGTTGTATATAACGTATTTGATGATTCACCTACATTCAACACCCAAAATCAGTCAATTAATTCCGCCTTGACCAGGGTTTCTTCAGGTGATTTTGAGCCTGGCAGCCTAAACTTCACCTTTGCTGCCGAACGCACAGTTCATGGAGTAGTACATGTAAAAACGATACGGGAAAGAGAGGCCAGGGAAATACGTAATCCTTTGGAATTCTTTTTCGGACCCCGGGAAAGAGAAGAAGATCCTGCACCTGATATTGGTTTTGGTTCTGGCGTCATTGTCAGCGAGAATGGATATATCGTTACCAATTATCATGTTATTTCAGGTGCAGATGAAATCGAGGTGACGTTAAATGACCAGCGTAACTATGTTGCACAAGTGGAAGGTATTGATCCGGATACAGATATAGCCCTGCTAAAGATTGACGAAACGAATCTGCCTCATATCCTGTTTGGCGATTCCGATGCTTTAAAATTAGGTGATTGGGTATTGGCAGTGGGTAATCCTTTTGGCTTAACTTCTTCGGTAACTGCAGGAATCATAAGTGCAAAAGAAAGGACCCTGGGCGTTTTGCGCGGAAGCGAAATGCCTATTGAATCATTTTTGCAAACAGATGCAGCGGTAAATGTTGGAAATAGTGGCGGGGCCCTTGTGAATCTGAAGGGTGAACTGGTAGGCGTACCTACTTTGATTCTCTCACCTACACGCACGAATATAGGTAACGCCTTTGCTGTTCCTTCATCCATTGTAGAAAGAGTAGTCGAAAATATCATCGAATACGGAGAAGTAAGAAGAGGTATTCTTGGTGTATCTATCCGGGAAGTTACAGCGCAACTGGTTTCTGAGAAAGGGATAGAGAAGATCGAAGGGGTTTACGTAGAGGAAGTAATTAATGGCAGTGCGGCTGATCAGGCTGGAATACGACGGGGAGATGTCATTGTTGAAGTTGAAGGAAATGAAACTGACAGTCCAGGCGAATTACAGCGATACATTAGCCGCCATCAACCCGGAGACAGAGTTGCCATTCAAATAAAAAGAAATGGAGTCGCTATGGAATTTACAGCACAATTGCTTGATAGAGAAGAACAACATAAACTTATCAGACAACAGACCGAAACCCTTATGGGCGGAACCTTTAAGATGGTACCACAAGAACTGCAGGAAAGCCTTGGTTTGCCAGGTGGAGTGCAGGTAACCGAACTTGAATCCGGTCCACTAAAAGCAACAGGTATGCAAGAAGGATTCATAATCGTTGCCATTAATAAGCGTATTATCACCGAACCCATGCATGTTGTTCGTCTGCTGGAAGATTATTCAGGCAATGTATATATTGAAGGTGTTTATCCTGATGGAAGAAGATCTGTATATGCTTTCAGTATATGATTTGTCAGCAAATTCAGAGATACATTTTTTTAATGTGTCAACGAAAAATCACCCTGGAAAAGGCCGGATGGCGTCTGCACTGTTTTGTTGCCCTGAAGGTTTACCGGATAAAGAATAAAAACAGGTTGTTAGCCCATAAGGCTGAAGTATAAACTAAAAAAGCCTCAAAGAAAATGAAAATGTTAGCGCATCAAAAAACAGTACTCCGGAATGTTTGCCATGATAAAGAACTATTTAAGAAGGAACTTTACAAATGTCTGGCATGGTTGGAAAAGGAAGAAGTTGAAGAGCTTGTGGAATGGTTGAAAAGTAACTATTGGAATACAAACAGCAGGGAGATTAC
>SLPR01000454.1 GCA_007131895.1 Bacteroidales bacterium
AAATCTCCTGGGGTTCCTCCATTCTGCCTTTGCCTTCATACCCACAGGCAAGATATCCACTTGCAGGTTCCACGATTTCTATATCGTTTTCCTTTAAGAAAGACAGGTTGCGCTGAACAGCGAAATGATCATACATTTTGCAGTTCATGGCAGGAGCAATGAATATCTTCTTGTCAAATGCAATGAGTGAAGTAGAAAGGGCATCATCGGCAATACCATTGGCAATTTTGCCGATAATATTGGCCGTTGCGGGGGCAACAACAAAGCAATCAGCCCAGTCGGTCAGGCTGATGTGTTCGGTGGTATAATCATTTTCTGGTCCGAAAACTTTATCATAGATTTTGTTCTGGGAGAGAGACTCAAGGCTAACCCTGGTTACAAACCACAAAGCATTTTCGGTGGTAACAACCCGTACTTCAGCTCCGGCTTTTTTAAAAAGCCGGATAAGAATCAAACTTTTATAAGCAGCTATACCGCCACTTATACCTATAATTATTCTTTTTCCCTGAAGCATAACCATCCGATTGTTGCACTGTACAATTGCCTTGGTAAGAAAGCAGTTTTTTAGTCTCTTTCCGGAATTCTGGAATAGATCTTATCGTTGAGAAACTCAGATATCGCTACAAGAGAAGGTTTGGGAAGTTGCTCATAGTGACGGGCAATTTCAATTTGCTCGCGGTTTTCAAAAACTTCTTCAAGGTTGTCAGTAGAAGTAGCAAATTCGGACAACTTGCTGTTGAGTTCTTCCTTCATTTCAAGGGCAATCTGGTTGGCTCTTTTGGAAGCAATAACCACTGACTGGTAAATATTTTTGGTTTCAAGATCAAAATTTCTTAAGTCGCGGGTTACTGTATTGTTATCTGTTTTTACCTTCTTGGCTTCCATAGTTTGAAATATTAAACTTTAAGTATAATCGTTTTGTTTTTTTAATTGTCCTGGGTTTGTGCAGCTGCAATTTCTTCCAGCTCAGCTATTCTTTCTTTTGATTTAGCCAGCATGCGGTCGGCATCTGTCAGAAATTCACTTTCGGGAAATCGGTTGGCAAGTCTTCTGTGCGCCTGAAGCACTTTCTGATACCTTTCCAGCTGGCGAACCTGAATACTGTTCTCAGCAAAAAGGAAATGGGATCTGATAATATAAAACAAGGCCTCTTCCCTGTACTGGGTATCAGGAAAATCTCTGATTACGTTATTGAAAGAGGTCACTGCGGCCATGTAGTCACGGATGTTGAAATAGAGCTTGGCCGACTGAAAAGCCTTTACTTCCAGTTTTACTCTCAACTCATCAATAAGCAAGTTGGCCTCCTCTACCCTTTCACTCTGCGGATACCTGTTGATAAACGACTGAAGCTCACTGATAGCCTCGCGGGTATCGGTCTGATCGAGACTGGCACGCGGGGAAAGCAGGTATTTACAATAGGCACTCATGAAAAGAAATTCTTCTGCATGCTTACTTCTGGGAAATCCTTGTGTAAAAGTTTTGAAATAGTGTGCTGCAAGAATATAATCTCCCTGCTTATAATGCGCCATTGCGAAGTAATAGTTTAGCTGCTCGGCGTGTACTGTGCCCCTGAAGGCAGGAATTATATCCGAAATCAGGCCCAGAGCCCGATGATAGTCTCCCTTGTAATAATATTCGTAAGCTTTTTCTTTTTTCAAATTAACATCATCGCTTTTTAAAAGACGTTGATATTTGCTACATGAGGTAATCAACAAGGCGAATACTATTAATAGTATCCATTTACTTTTCATTGGAAGCTTCAGCATGAATAATTGCCCGTTTTTATGTTTATTGTTAAAGCAGTTCAAAACAATTTGCAAAGGTAATGATTTTTATTAATGGTTTGAACCTGCCATTTTAATTAGTTTTTTTAGCGGTATTTGCTTTGGTTACTTTAACGAAGAAAATTGAAATAAATTTTAGCGGGCAAACTAAATATGACATCAACAGGAATAGCAGCGCTGGCAATCTTTATCTAAATGATGTAAAAACCAAAAACCGGTCAGAAGTTCATGGTTTTCTTAAGCTTCGCATAGCCGGCTTTGCTCACGGCAGCCTTGAAACCATTGCTCATTATTGCTACATAGGCATCTTTGGAGTAGGACTCAATACGTGAGATTTCTGACAAATTGATAATAAAAGATCTGTGTACCCTGACAAAGTTATCGGGTGCCAATTTATTTTCGTAGTATTTCAGGGTTTGTTTTTTCAACCACTGATCCTTTTCAGAATGAATTATCACATAGTCATCATTGGCTTCCAGGCATATCAATTCATTACAATGTACCACATGGATGTGATTTCCGGAACGTATAACCAACCTGTCGAGAAAGGTGTCACTGATGCCTTGCTCCATGAGATTTCTAACCCCCTGCAAACCCTCAGCAGTATTTAATGTCGCCTGAAGCTGCACCCTGGCTTTTTGAATGGCTTTTTGAAGCCTGGCTTCATTGATGGGTTTCAGCAGGTAGTCGCAGGTATTAAACTCAAACGACTTTACTGCATGCTCATCATAGGCAGTTGTGAAGATGGTAAGAGGTAGCTTTTCACTGTCCAGAAGTTCGAGCATTTCCACTCCGTTGATTCTTGGCATTTGTATATCAAGAAAAATCAGGTCAGGCTTGAGTTCATTAATTTTTTTAATCCCTTCAAACCCATCGGTGCATTCTCCTGCTATTTCAATATCATCATAAGCACTCAGAAAACTCCTGAGCAGCCTGCGGGCCGGTGCTTCATCATCAATTATAATTACTCTGATTGCATTCTCCATATTGGGTTAATCTTTACACTTTTACTTTTTTTGCGGTACGGTTAGGTTACAAATAAACACCCCTTCCTGCGCTTCTACTTTAAACAATCCGGATCTCTGGTAAATTAACCGCATTCTGTTTCTTACATTTTCCAGTCCGACACCTTCTCCCTTGAATCGCTGAAACTCCTGATCGTATCCATTGGAAAGGGTCAGCAACAAATCATCTTCAACCATTTTACACGTAAGCCTTACAATCCGCTTTTGGCTGCTTTGCTGCACACCATGCTTTACGGCATTCTCAAACAGAGGTTGAAGGATAAGGGCCGGGATTTGACAAGTGTCGAATTCAGCACTGTTTAAAATCTCCCATTCCAGTTTATCCTCAAATCTTACCTTTTCAATTCTCAGGTACAACTCAATATTTTTCAGCTCCTCCTCCAGGGTAGTGAGCTGCATGGTATCTTTTTTCAAGGCTATTCGGAGAAATTCGGAGAGTAGCCCCAGCATTTCCCGGGCCTTTTCGGGACTGTATACAGTAAGAGAACTGATAGAATTGAGGCTGTTGTAAATAAAATGAGGATTCAACTGATTTTTTAGGGCCTGCAGTTCAGTTGTTTCAACAAGGGTTCTGAGCTCATTCTCTCTTATAAGCGCCTCTTTTACTGAGTGCTGATATACACCAAGAAAGAATGCAAGATACACCAGGCTGGCGATAAACAAGCCAGCGGCAAACCTTATTTCACGCGATTGTGTCAAAAATTCAAGATAATCCTCTTTATGATAAAAAACTGACTGCAGGATGGTGCCTGAGAAGAATAACCAGATAATTACAATCAGTAAGCCCGCAACCACACTATTGCGAATACTGAAGAAAGAATCCACTTTTTGATTACGGGCATAGCGCACTACAAATCCTAAACCTAACAACAGGGTATTTAACAGAATTACAGACACGAAAGCATCTGTAAGGGCCGGTAAAAAGTCGTATTTATATCGAAAATAAATCAAAGAGAATTGTAACCCTGTCAATACGAGTGTAAAGAGCAGGTAATTTCTCAGAAACAATCGCTTATGTGTTAAGTTTTGGGGAAAGCGCATGAGATTTATACTATTGGACTATCTGTTGCAATCAATAAGTATGTAGTATTCCGTTTTTGAGAACATTGGCAAAAACATCAGAACAATGGCTGAATGATCTCCGGGTAAACAGTTATCCTGAATTTATTTTTAAGAGAGCTGAAGGCATCTTCTATGGACTGGGCAGCTCCCATGCCGATACCCGACACATCATCGATCCGCCGGGAGCGTATGGAATTACCCTGGTTATCCAGTAAATCAATAGTAGCAACCACTGAGCTTGAGAATCTGCTGCCATGCTGAACCGGTGCAGAAACGTTACTTTGAACAACCAGCGAATAATCAGCTTTGCCCTGGTCATCACTAATGGCAATCCCTTCCTGTCGCAAAATTCTTCTTATCTCTTCATCAAATTCTGCATCCACCTTGAGGTTTCCTCTGCTTGAGGGTAAAGATGAAGTTACGGATATAAAAAAAACGGGAGGTACTATCTCAACCGGTAAGGTAAAAGCGCTTAACCTGACCACTTCAAAAAACCTCTGTACAAGCATATCAGAAGTGTTTTGTCGCACAATCCTGTCCATATCAATGACACAAACTATTTGCTCATTTTGCATGCCCGGTTTTACCCCTTCCGGAACCACTCTGAACCGGCCCCTGGCATCGGTTACAGCTTCTGTTCGTCTTCCGGGAAGCCATGATAATCTGCCGGATACAGGGATTCCGGGTATGGGTTCGGAGTTTTTGTTTACTACCATCGGCTCAACAGGAGCTAATAGAGAACCAGGCTTTATTAACAACTTTTCCGTAGGAAAAACAACAGAAAGACTCTGCATTTGCTCAGCAAAGTCAGCCATCAGGGCTGTGGCGTAGGGCGTTTCCTTGCCGTCAACCTGGGTTTTCAAATCTTCTCCGATAAAATCACGGATATCCTCAAAAGCACGCACATAAAAGCCCATTGCATCAGCCATACGTCCCTGACCGGCAAACCGGCGGGCCTGATCAAATTTAGATCGTGAACTTGTCAGCGCCCTGGAAATACGTTCCTGCTTTATTTGCTGATACCGGATTTTGGAGAGCCGGTAGTATATCCAGTATTGCTGATCATTTTCCCAGTTGCCAATCAGCTCATACCCCTCAAGATAATCCTGTGTAGACATTCTGATATTATCCTGAAAAAACTCACTGGAAAGATGATCAAACTCAAAGTAATTGAGTACCGAAGAGGAGGAAATCGTCACCGAGATGCTGCCGGCAAGCTCATTGAGGGCAACCTGCCTGGCTCTTTCGCGAAAATCGAATTGCTGGTTTTTGGGTACCATTCCCACACCGTGGTAATACGACGGATGATTGGGGGTTTGCAATACCCAGTCAGGAGCACCTCTCATCAACCTTTCGTGGCTTGTTTTTCTTCCCGAAAAACATCCTGTCATTATTGCAACCAGCAGTAAAAAAACTAAAGCCCTGTTCATTTGTGCAAATTTAGTATGTTATAATTCATGTAACAGACTTGCTCCTTGCTCCATGTCTCCTGTTTCCTGTTTCGGAAGGATACTTACCCTGAACAGCAATCACTGCCTGAGCCATTGCGACTGAAGTGTATATCACGGGCATTATCTTTCAGGGTCAAAGGTAATCAGAGCCTGGGTGATATTAATATTCAATTCACTGAAAAGCTTATCTCTGAGCTGGTCGGGAGATGTAATGGTTTGGTCAGCATTCAGCAGTCTTTGCAGGGAGGCATAATTCCGCTCATCAATATGATAAGAGTTATTCCTGAGTGTTGCAGGATACAAATTTTTGGATTCACCCCTGTAAACAGCATATTTCATTTCATCGCTTTCTGTCTGGCTATATCTCCTGGAAAGAAGAATCTCTCCCGTGAAGGTTGAAACAAGTTGTACATTCACAATGATTTGCACCTGGTTGGTTCGTGAATACTCCATATAGGAAACCTGCCGGTCACGATAGCTTCTTTCTCCATCCTGATCCTCAACAGCAACTCTTTCAAAGCCTGTTTTTTCTGCTCGCTGCAAAGAACCGGCAGTTTTCTGATACTGAGAAAAGTTCAACACGAGTACAGCGGCAATACCGTTTCTGTCATGCAATTGCCTGAGCATAGTTCGATTCAGCGAACCAGTAGCACCCTGAAAAGCGCGCAGAATTCTCTGGTTAATATCTGCTAATTTGTGGATCTTAATAAAAGGATCTTTCGACTCCAGAATCATTTGAATCAGGATGTTCTCAAACTCTTCTCCGTCAGCATGGTTACCCGGCATAGGATTAGACAGAAGAGCAATCGGAAAGCTGGCACATCCCAGCGCTTCATTGCGAAGCAATAGGGCATTTTTATAATTTCCACCAGCATCTGCGATTATTTGCTCAAATCCTCTGAAAGCAACTCTGCAGCGACCCGAGCCCAGGTTTTGAATGGCAGCACGGTAAACCGGCTCATTTCGGGCTTCGATGTATTGGGATTTAACGTCCATGTAACCGGGATTTACCTTGTACACATCGCCCAGTGCCCGGGCAGCCGCTGAAAAATCTTCGTTGAGCAAAAATACAGCCCCCTCTTTATACCTCTCATTCAAAGCTTGTTGCATACGTTGTCTCACATCTTTATATCCCGGATCTTTTGCAGCTATGCGCTCCCATTCACGATAAGCCTGCATGTAGTTTCTGTGGCTGAAAAACCTCGCTCCATTCTGATACATGGGTTCCAGGGTAGCCGTATTGAGATACGACCGGGTGTCTCTGAAGTTGGGACTGATGCGATATATTTCAACAAAAATCTTTCTGGCTTCATCAAAATTTTGTTCACCGACGAGCCTTTGCCCCAATTCGTACCTTTCAGCCAGGTAGATTTCTCTTGCATTCTCGAATGTTCTCTGTGTTGAATGCTCTATTCTGAGATTAACACCTGTTTTTCGAACTTTATCAGCAAATCCCTGCATTTCCAGGTAGTCGTAAACCGCTTTTCGGTATTCTCCCCTGCTGTATGCACGGGAAACATCACTGGCAAGCCCTTCCATATACATCTGCCCTGCCCTGTTCAACCCCATTTTGTAATCAATTTTTTTGGGTTTTCGCATGGCTGCCTGGTAATACAGTTCTGCAGCCTCCCTGAACATCCCCGCAAGCTCATAACCAGATGCCTGTTTGGCCATCCTTCTGGTGACACAACCTGTATTCAATAAACTAATAATCAAAAATACTGCTAATATTGAGGTAGATTTGTATTGCATAATGGTTAAAATTTTGGGGATAAAAATAACAATACTTTTTTAATAGTTGTTAAGAGATTCACGGCAAATCAATGAGATTTGCCATAAAAAGCAAAAACCCTGCTGAGCAATCCTCAGCAGGGCCTTCTAAACAATTATAATGCCTTTATTGTCAGGATTTCAGTTCTCCTCCGCCGAACAACACCAACCCTTTCAGGTACAATATTTTTTTATCCTCATCAATAGCGGTCTCCCTGTCAAAAGTTCTTTCATCAGAAAAACCACCAAAAACTGCGGTTACTTCGTTCTTTACGTCCCATCCTTCAGGTATTTTCATAGAGACCCCACCAAAAATACAAAGCATTTCAATAGCATTTACTCCCGGCGCCATATCAGCCTTTCTAAGGTCTATTTCAGCACCCCCGAATATGGCTGTTATCTGCCCCCCCCTGAAATTTTGGGTTTTAATTTTTCTTTCACCTCCACTAAAAATATTCACATCATTGATGTAATCATTTATTTCGGCATTTTCAGGCACATTGATATCTTTGCGGGAAAAACTCTGCCTTCTTAATATGATTGCCAGTCCGGCAATGATCAATACCACAGGAAAGACAAATCGAAACACATCCCGTATACCAAACCCCGTTATATCTGCACCCAAAAAGATGGCACCAAT
>SLPR01000477.1 GCA_007131895.1 Bacteroidales bacterium
AGGTTTGGTCATTTTTTGCCCTTTTTCAATATACCTGGCGGGGCGAATATATTCCTCCACTACATCTATAGGAGAGAAAGGAGCCTTGTAATAAAAAGGATAAATTTTCACCCTGGGCAAGCCACCCACCTGGTATTCAAAGCTTTCCACATCCATAAGCTCATTCCAGTATCCGGCAATAAGGTTAGGCATCCCGGGAGCCACTCCGCAGTCGGTTATGGCAGTTACGCCGTTGCGGGCAGCCAGGGCATTCAGGTCCATAAAATCTTCCGGCATAAAAGAGATGTCTACAATATTTTTCTTAGCCTCTATTACTGTCCGCACCAAATCATAGCCCATAAATCCGGGAACAGCCGAAACAGCCAGGTCACAGTCTGCTACAACCGCCCTGATGCCCTCTTCATCCATCAGGTTCAATGCCTGGGTTTGGATATTGTGTTTTTCCGATAAAAAGGCAAGAGATTCCTCGTCGAGGTCAACGGCGACGACGTTGTGATTTTTATGCAAATCAATGGCAATGGCTTTTCCCACCATGCCGGTTCCTAATACAACTATTTTGCTCATAATTCAAAGGTTTTTGTGTTTTGATTCAAAATGGTTTTGAGGCCATTATGGCGGCCAGTATCACTCGGTCATCTAAATTAACAAAATTGTTGAGAGTCTGAATGTTTTAGCTGAAAAAAATCAGAAAATCATTAAATTTGCGTTGTATTAGAATTGTCCACAAGACAGACCAGCAAAGGATTCGACTCATATTTTGTCCCGGACAGACATTTTTCACCATCAAAAGGCAAATAACAGACTTCGGTCTAAACCCTATGCAAAACCCACATCAAAGTTCAGAAATAAGTTCAAGAAGAAAAAACTTCATCATTTTTTTTATTGTTCTCGTCGGCTTGATTTTTCTGGCCCGGTTGTTTTATATTCAGATAGTAGATCATCGTTATAAAATATTCGCCAGCAGCAATATTCAGCGAATCATTACAGATTATGCTGCCAGGGGGCTAATCTATGATCGCAATGGAGAATTGTTAGTCTTTAATGAACCTTATTACGACCTGATGGTAATTCCTGGTCAGGTTCGTCAGATGGATACCCTTGAGTTTATTACACTTCTGGGTATAACCCATGAGCAATTTGTAAACCGGCTTCAGTCCGCGAGGGTTTACTCACGATTCAGGGCATCTGTTTTCGAGCGACAAATATCCAAAAACACCTATGCCGTATTACAGGAAAAGCTTTTCAAATACCCGGGATTTTATGTTCAACCCCGAACCCTGCGAAAATACCCCCACCCGGTGGCTGCTCACACTTTCGGTTATGTTGGAGAGGCAGGCCCGGCTGATATTGCCAGGGAACCTTATTACCGACCGGGCGATTATATTGGCATTTCGGGTATAGAAAGACATTACGAAGAGGTTCTGCGGGGTCAGAAAGGCACCCGCATTATATTGGTAGATGCTCTCAACCGCGATATTGGATCTTTCCAGGATGGCAGGTACGATACCCTGGCGGTGGCCGGCACTGATTTATATGCATCGCTTGATTTGGAGCTTCAGTTATATGGTGAAAAATTGATGCAAAATAAAAGAGGCAGCATTGTAGCCATAGAACCCTCAACGGGAGAGATCCTTGCCCTGGTGAGTTCGCCGGGTTATGACCCCAATCTGCTGGTAGGACGAGTTCGGTCACAAAACTACCGAATGCTGCAAAGCGACACGCTCAAGCCCCTCTTCAACAGGGCGCTCATGGCAAGCTACCCTCCGGGTTCAGTGTTTAAGGTAGCCAATTTCCTGATCGGGCTGCAGGAAGGTGGCATCAACCTTCATTCAAGATATTCGTGTCCGGGATTTTACAGAAGCGGGGGGATTACAGTAAGATGTCGCTCGCACCCGCAGCCTGTTAATGTAGTTACAGGTTTACAATACAGTTGCAATACTTTTTCATGTATTCAGTTTAGAAATACCATTGAGTTGCCCAAATTTGAGAGCATGCAGCAAGCCCTCACTACCTGGCGCGATCACATTGTAAGCATGGGTTTTGGGGTTACTTTCAACAGTGATCTTTCGCATGAGCTCCCCGGACAAATCGGGAGTGCAGATTATTACGATCGCATCTATGGTCCGCGTGGCTGGCGTGCACTGACTGTTATTTCCCTTGCCATCGGGCAGGGAGAAATCGGAACTACCCCCATGCAGTTAGCCAACCTCGCCGCTACAGTTGCCAACAGGGGGTACTATTATACACCTCATGTTGTAAAAGCCATTGGCCAGCCCGACAATCTGAATCCGGAATTCTTAACACGCAACGTAACCACCATAGATTCAGCCCATTTTGAAGTCATGGCGCAGGCCATGTTTGAAACAATAGAATCTGGCACGGGACGCTTTTCGCGTATGCCCGATATTTCCATGGCCGGAAAAACAGGAACCGTTCAGAACCCTCACGGAGAAAACCACTCCGCTTTTATCGCTTTTGCCCCCGTTGACCAACCCAGAATTGCCATTTCTGTAATCGTGGAAAATGCAGGGGGGGGAGCAACCTGGGCAGCGCCCATCACCAGCCTGATGATAGAAAAGTACATCAACCGTGAGGTGAAACGCACCTGGTTTGAACAACGAATTCTGGATGCAGCTTTTTGATTTTGAGTCCTAACATCTATTACTTATGAGACCACAATTTAACTTTTTCAAAAATGTCGATAAAATTACAATCTTCCTGTTTTTCTGCCTGATTTTAATTGGCTGGATAAATGTATATTCGGCCGAAATCAACGAAAACCACAGAAGCATTTTCGACTTTAGCCAAAGCTATGGAAAGCAATTTGTCTGGATTGTTACTGCCATATTTATTGGTATAGTCATTTTCACCATCGACATGAAGTTTTTCCCTGCTTTTGCCTTTATAATATTTGGGGGTATTATGGTGCTGCTTGTGGGAGTATTATTCTTTGGCACCACAGTAAATGCTTCCAAGTCGTGGTTTCATATTGGCCCGGTAGCCATACAGCCTGCCGAATTTGCCAAATATGCCACTGCTCTGGCGTTGGCAAGGATCATTTACGATAACAAATCCAAGTCCCGGACGCTTAAAGATCTTTTCAAGCCGTTATTAATTATCAGCATTCCGGTTTTGCTGATTTTTTTACAGAATGACACCGGAACTGCACTGGTGTTTGCTGCATTTGTTATTGTACTCTACCGTGAGGGATTTATACCCGGCTGGATTATCATACTGGGAATCTTTGCGGTATTTTTGTTTGTGCTTACTTTGCTTATAAATGAATTTATCATCATCGGAGCCCTGACAGGTGTTTCTTTGATCATTGCATTTTTTCTCCGAAAAAAGCCTTCGTCTGTAAGGCAGTTGCTTGCCATCATGTTGCTAATCAACACTTATGTGTATGTAGTAGATTATGCATATGAAGAAATACTACAACCTCACCAGAAAATGCGTATTGCAGTATTGATTGACGAAACTGTAGATCGTAGAGGGGCGGGCTATAACCTGCATCAATCCAAAATAGCTATCGGGTCAGGCGGCTTAACCGGGAAAGGCTTTCTGCAAGGCACCCAAACCAAGTTCAGTTTTGTTCCTGAGCAAGGCACAGACTTCATTTTTTGCACTGTGGGCGAGGAATGGGGATTTGTGGGCAGCATAGTTTTGATTGGTTTGTTTCTGACTTTAATGGTTCGGCTCATCTTGCTGGCAGAAAGGCAAAGATCCGTATTTTCAAGGGTTTTTGGCTACAGCCTGGTATCCATCATGTTTTTCCATTTCCTGGTTAATATAGGCATGACTATCGGCCTGGTTCCGGTTATTGGTATACCTTTGCCATTGGTCAGTTATGGAGGTTCTGCTCTGTGGGCATTCACCATCTTTTTGTTTACATTTCTGAAACTCGACTCCAGACGACTGGATTTACTATAAACTACTTTTATGCAAATAGCGTTGTTTGGCAGAAAATTCAGCCCTGACTTCTTCCCGGTAATTGAAAACATGATTCGGCTCCTTGAAGAGGATGCAGAGCGGTTCTACATTCATGGCAGCTTCTATGAGTTTTTGAAAACCGGGATTGTTTTCAAAAAACCCGTAGAGCTTTATAATGACCATAAAGGCCTTCCTAAGAGCTGCTTTTGTATGATTAGCATAGGGGGTGACGGAACATTACTGGACACCCTGCCATTTTTGAGGAACTCAGGAATTCCGGTACTGGGCATCAACACCGGAAGGCTCGGTTTCCTTTCATCGGTTTCCACCGACGACATGAAGGAATCTATACAGGCTTTGAGAGAAAGAAACTTCAGACTCGACCAACGCTCTTTGCTCATGCTTGAAACCAGAGAAGAAAACCTCTTTGGCTCATTTCCTTATGCACTGAATGAGTTAACCATTTTAAAAAGAGACAACACCACCATGATTTCCATCAGTGCTTATGTAAACGGGCACTACCTTAACACCTACTGGGCCGACGGACTGATGGTGGCCACCCCTACCGGCTCAACGGGCTATTCGCTCAGCTGTGGAGGACCTATCATCTCCCCCGACTCTGAAAACTTTATCATCACCCCCATCGCTTCACACAACCTGACAGTACGTCCTATCGTAATCAAAGACAATTCGCTGATAAAACTCAGGGTAGAGGGACGAATCAAGAGTCATTTGATTGTAATGGACTCAAGGTCGGTACCGCTGGAAAACCCGGTTGATCTTTACATCAAAAAGGCCCACTTCAAAACCAACCTTATCAGCCTTGAAAACAAGAACTTTTTTAAAACCATAAGAAACAAACTTGCCTGGGGTTTTGACAAAAGGAATTAGCACCTTGTAAACCCAAAGTGATGACTAATTATTCCTAACCAGATAGAATGTAGTTTCTGTTTTCCTATTTTTAACTAAATTTGCAACTTGTAACAATTGTGTATTGTTCACCGTCGTTACAAATACAATGATTAACTTTGACATTTCCATAAAACCGCATATATGAGGTATTTATTAATCGCCTGGTTCCTGATTGTAATCGTCACCCAGAGCGCCAGTTCTCAGCATTGGACCCGCGAACGACACCATATTATGGTGGGGTTGGGAGGCACAGGTTTTATGGGTGATTTGGGTGGTGCTGATGATATTGGCACACAGGGAATAAGAGATTTTGACTTTTCTGCCGTAAGGCCAGCCATCACGGCTGGTTACAGATACATGCTGTTCCAGAATCTTGGCATTACCGGCAACCTTTCTTTTGGCTATGTTTATGGTGATGATAAATTTACCGAAGAGTCTTTTCGCAATAACCGCAATATTCATTTCCGCTCACCCATCCTGGAACTATCCTCCACGGCTCAGTTATATGTACTCAGGCTGGAAAGGGTGGGCGCACGCTACCGGAGGATCACCGGAGTCAGAGCTGCCCGCGGCTTAAGACTCTCCGGATACCTCTTTGCAGGTGTTGGAGGCTTCTATTTCAACCCCCAGGGATACTTTGAAGGGGCCAGTTATACGGGCAACTTCCCCGCAGAAGAATTGCCCGCGGACGGATGGTACAACCTAAGACCTCTGCGCACAGAAGGACAGGGATTTTTCGAAACAAGGAATCAATATTCTCCTTTCTCTCTGGCCATTCCCTTCGGACTTGGGGCAATGATTAAAATCAACACAGACATCTCAATTGGTATCCAGTATGGTTTCAGGAAAACATTTACAGATTATATTGATGATGTTAGCAAAACCTATGTAGACCCTGCCATTTACAGTATCATTTTCGAGGATCCGGCAAGAGCGGCACTGGCAGAATATTTTGCCAACCCAACCAACAATCAGCTGTCCAAGAATGTTACGGCCCCGGGACAACAAAGAGGAAACCCTTACAATACCGATGCATACATGTTTGGGTTTATCACCGTTTATTACAAAATTCCGGAACACAGAAGACCATACGGTGTACTGCGGTTTTGACCTGGCTTGTCAAAGAATAGCACATGCAAGCAATAATAATCAGGCAATGTTTGCGTTTTCTTTGCGTAAAAACCTATGATAATCCAACGTCTTCGTTTCAATAATTTTTCCAGCAAAAGCACATCCTCAATCATGCCAGTAACCTCTGAAAACAAATTCGACAAAATAAAAAAAATCATACTTCTGAGCCCTTTGTTTTTGATGGTATTATTTGCCACCAGTGCCAAAGGGCAAAGAAATGAATTGGGATTCTTTTTTGGAGGTTCTTACTATATTGGTGATTTAAACCCTTCGAAGCAATTTGCCATGACCCGAATCGGGGCCGGAGGTTTGTACCGGTTTAACATCAATGAAAGTCTTGCATTAAGAGTCAATGGTTTCTGGGGCAATATCGCAGGAAACGATGCTATAGTAAAATACAATGAAAACCGGAATCTTCATTTTAGGTCTAACATTTTCGAAATCAGTGTACAGGGAGAAGTAAACTTTTTGTTTTTCACTCCGGGAGATCTGGATACACCCTCTACGCCCTATATTTTTGCAGGGGGAGGGTTTTTCCGGTTCAATCCACAGGCAGAAATTGATGGCCAATGGTACAACCTCAAACCTCTCAATACGGAAGGGCAAGGCTCGGAGCTTTATCCCGACCGAAAGCCCTATTCTTTAACCTCTCACAACATTCTGTTTGGAATAGGTTATAAGTTCAATATTACACGCCAGTTTACCGGCACTTTCGAATGGGGCATGAGACGAACCGGCACGGACTACCTGGACGACATAAGCACAACCTACCCCGATCCGCAGGTTTTTGGCAACAATAGCCTGGCCATCGAATTGCACGACAGAAGCCTGGAGAACCGGGGTGAAAATGTGAACTTTCAAAGGGGCAATCCCAATACCAACGACTGGTACTCATTTGCAGGTATTATACTGACAATCAGAATAAAAGACTTTAGCCGTCACAGATGTCCGGCTTACAATTAATTTTTCATAAACTTTGGCAGTTTTCTTTTAATTGTTAAAATATTTCAAGAAATTTGTGCCTATTTTTTCGGAGTAGCAATTGACTAACTTATAATGGATTTCAAGGATAATATTAATAAAGATAAACTGCCCAGACATATAGCGATTATCATGGATGGAAATGGCCGATGGGCCAAACAAAGGGGGAAAGACAGGGTGTTCGGGCATGAAAATGGAATTCAGGCTGTTAGGGAAACCGTGGAAGCTGCAGGAGAGTTAGGAGTAAAGAACCTGACCTTTTACGCCTTTTCAACAGAAAACTGGTGCAGGCCCAAATGTGAGGTGGATACGCTGATGAGCCTGCTTGTAAATGCCATCAAGAATGAAACGCCGGAATTGCTTGAAAAAGGAGTCAGGTTATCTGCCATAGGAGATATCGACTCGCTTCCTCCGGAATGTATTCAGGAACTTCAGGATGCCATCGATATAACCAAAAACAACACCCGCCTTAATGTGTTTATCGCATTGAGCTACAGCTCACAATGGGAAATTGTCAACGCTGTAAAACAGATAGCTCAACAGGTAAAAGAAAACAATCTGGATCCTGAAAGTATTGACAAAGCAATGTTTCAGCGTTTCCTGCAAACCAATGGGACGCCTGACCCCGATTTGCTTATCAGAACAAGTGGGGAGTTGCGTATCAGTAATTTCCTGTTGTGGCAAATTGCCTACAGCGAATTGTACTTTACACCCGTTTTATGGCCCGACTTTAGAAAAAAACATTTTTAC
>SLPR01000490.1 GCA_007131895.1 Bacteroidales bacterium
ATGGGGCACAGTAACCGGAGCGGGCTCCTACGAGGAGGGCGAAGTGGTAGAAATCTCAGCCATTGCCAACGAGGGTTTTCATTTTCAAAACTGGACCGACACCCTGGGCAATGAAATCAGCTCAGAGGCAACCTTTAGCTTTGTCATGCCCGATGCGGATGTTACCCTCCAGGCAATTTTTGCCATTGTCAACCAGGTGGAAGCAGAGAAAGCCAACACCGTCAACCTGTATCCCAACCCTGCCCGCAGCAGTGTGAACATTGTATCCGGCAGCACCCTCCGCGCAGTTCGCATCTCTGATCTAACCGGAAAGGTGGTTTTTGAGCAGGTGAACACCGGGGGCAATGCCATACGGTTCGAAGTAAATCACTTCCGGCCCGGTATCTACCTGGTTTACATCGAAACCCTTACGGGTACAGAGGTGAGGAAGTTGCAGGTGGTGCGGTAAACCTAAAAACCAGGCATTTCTGACAACAGAAAACAGAATTCAAGAGACAGGCCATGGTAGATTATACAAGGCCTGTCTCTTTTTTTGTATATTCCCCGTCAATACATTAATTTTTTTGCAAAAATAGCACAAAAACATTACTTTTGCGATAAGGTACGGTTTTCTGTCTGCCAAAACCAGTTGTTGCTGTTTGTTATTGATAAATAGTAAAGTCATACCTGCAAGGAAAACAAAAAACACACTCAATCCACCTACACAGATTGCCCTTTTTCAGTCCATTTGACAATCCGGCAGCTTAACACGGGTTTTTACCGCCGTAATGAATGCTTTGCCAAACCAAAAACAGGAGGGATCATCATGAAGAAATCTGTACTTTTTTTGTTATTTGCCTTTGTATGTTTTACCCTTATGGGGAACCCGGTAGAATTACAGCGGGCTTCCCATGTTGCTGCCAGCTGGCTGGAGCATATGAATTCCATAAGAGGAAAGTCTGTTGATTTGCGCATAGCGGAATCCTATTCGCACCGCATCAATGACCAGATAATTTTTCATATCATCAACTTTGAGCCCCGGGGGTTTGTGATGGTGGCCGGCAACGATGCTTCGGTTCCCATTTTGGGTTACAGCCTCACTGGCCATGCAGATCTGCATCAGATGCCACCCGCCTTTACATCATTTGTGCAGGCTTACGAGGAGGCCATACTGGAGATTTACCTGAAGGGACTCTCCAATGTCACCCGCATAGAGCAATGGCAGCAGATTGAAGCCAAAGAAATTGCTCCTCCGCGCGAACAGGCATTTGTGGAGTCCTTGCTTAAAACCGAATGGAATCAGAATGACCCATGGAATGCAGCATGCCCCGCCGACACAGCTGGCCCGGGAGGGCATGTGCTTGCCGGGTGCGTGGCAGTGGCCATGGGTCAGATCATGAAATACTGGGAGTACCCAAATCAGGGCACCGGCTCTCATTGGTACAACCATTCCGATTACGGGCAACTGGAAGCCAACTTCGGCGAAACCACTTATGAATGGGCCGATATGCCTGATGTTTTTCCAACATCATCAACACAGGAACTTCTCTTTCACCTGGGTGTTTCAGTAAACATGAAGTATGGGCCTAAAGAGTCGGGAGCTTACTCTCACAAGGCAAGACAAGCCATGATCAACTATTTTGACTATAGCGCCGATGCCTTGCTGGTCTATAGAAGGGGTTATCCATTCGATCTGTGGTCGGAGTTGTTAAAAAGTCACCTGGATAACAATATCCCTTTGTATTACACTGGCAGGTCAGGGTTATTTGATAATGGTCATGCTTTTGTATGCGACGGTTACGATGAGTACGGTAATTTTCATTTTAACTGGGGATGGAGCGGAGACCATGACGGGTACTTCCATATTGACAGCCTCAACCCGAAAAACAAAGATTATTCATCCTATCAATCGACTATTATAAATCTGTATCCATCAAACCTGACAATGCCACCGCTGGATGGTGAGGGCATTGCAGGAAACCCTTACCGCATTTCCACCCTTCAGAATCTCAAATGGATTGCCGAAGATACGGAACGCTGGAGCTATGATTATATACAGACGGCCGATATCGATGCCAGTGCTACCCAATACTGGAACAACGGCCAGGGGTGGGAGCCCATCGGCTTTATGAACAGTGAGGAGGATTTTCAACCCTTTGAAGGTACTTATAATGGAAATGGGTTTGTGATTGACGGACTCTATATCAACAGGCCCGGGCAGGACCATGTGGGATTGTTCGGCTATACGTATATGTCGTCGGTAAAAAACCTGGGGGTAACCAATGCCAATGTTACCGGCAAGGATTGGGTGGGAGCCCTGATGGGGGTAAATTACTGCATTGCTGAGGTGGTGAATTGTTTCAGCTCGGGCACTGTGTCGGGGCAGGTGGGCGCAGGAGGTCTGGTGGGGGTAAACTCTGTTGCTTTGATCAGTAAGAGCTATAACCTGGCCAGCGTGCAGGGTACCGACAATACCGGAGGGCTGTTGGGGATGAATGCCATGTCGGAAGTGGAGTCGTCATTCAACGCGGGCATTGTTATGGGAGCACCCATGGTGGGAGGACTGGTGGGTACCAGCTATGAATCCACCGTAAACAACAGCTACAACGAGGGAGATGTAATAGCCACGGAATATGCTGGCGGACTGGTTGGCTTCAACATGGCATCCACGGTGAGCAACTCCTACAACAGGGGGCACGTAAATGCTACCATATTTAAAGGTGGTCTAATCGGTGATGGGTTTTCATCTACGGTAACCAACAGCTACTGGAATACAGAAACTTCGGGGCAGGAAAACTCTGCGGGCGGACTGGGAAGAACCACTGAGCAAATGACCTGGCCCCACAGCAACGATACCTATGAAACATGGAACATGAACCAGGTGTGGTCCATCAACTACCTTATCAACGACGGCTACCCCTTTCATCAGTGGAACCACGCTCTTTTCCCCATGAACCTGGCGGGAAATGCCGGCAACGGTTTTGTGGAGCTGAGCTGGGAGTATCCCGGAATGGAAGATAAAATGCTGAATTCTGCGGAAAGAAAAGAATCTGTAGCGGATAAAAAGAGTAAGGATAACAAAGGAGTATTTGTGGGGTTTAATATTTACAGGGATTATGTAGTAATCAATGAGGAGCCTTTGGATGAACCCTGGTATCTTGATCGATCCATAATCAACGGAAACTATTACAAGTACTGGGTTACCATGGTATTTGAAAATTTTGAATCACCCGCTTCAAATATGGTGCGGATGTATCCCTATTTTCCGTTTCCGTACAATCTTGAGGCCGTAGGCGGCAACAATTACGTATTGTTGGCATGGCAGCCTCCTTTGGAGGCCGGTGATACCATTTTTCCGGTAAAAGAAAAACCAGAAAGAGAAAAGGAAGAAGACGAGAGTGTATTTTCAGGTTACAGAGTTTACCGCGGTAATCTTCCTCTGAATGCAGAACCTTTGCAGGATACGCTGTTCATGGATGTGGATGTTACCAACAATGTTGCTTACCGGTATCAGGTAACTGCCGTCTATAGTGATGGGGAGTCTGATCCGACCAACAGGGTAGAAGTCAGGCCTCGTGCCCCGATACCCCGGGGATTAACGGCCCATGCCAATACCGAAAGTATTTTTCTTACCTGGCAGGAACCTGAAGATCCGGCGTCTTACGGATCATTGATAAAGAATGGGGACCATGAGCAGGAACTTCTCGGCTACAGGGTTTTTCGCGACACTCTATCTTTGAACATGACCCCGATCACGGAGCTTGAATATACCGATTTTAATGTCTCTCCCCGCAAGCTCTACCGATACACGGTAAAGGCCGTTTACAGCACAACAGTTTCATTGCCATCCAATGTTGCAGAGGCCATGCTGATGGCAGGTGTTGAGCCCCCGGACGGAGATGGCTCTGAACAAAATCCGTTTCATATTGCCACGCTGGATAACCTTTACTGGATTACCGAAGACCCATCACGATGGGGCTATCATTATATCCAGGTCGCCCATATCGGTGCCGCGGAAACAAGGGATTGGTTTGATGGCAAAGGATGGGTTCCCATAGGAAGAAACCATAAGTCATTTCTGGGAACGTACGACGGGCAGGAGTATATAATTGATGGTTTGTACATGGATGGCAGGGACCTCTTAGGGCTGTTTGGAAAAATTGGTAAGCGTGATGCGGAAACGGTAGCTCAAATCAAAAACCTGGGTATTACCAATATAGAGATCCATGGAAGATCCCTCCTTGGGGGTCTGGCTGGGTATGCTGAAAACGCATTTATATCGTCTTGCTTCAGCACAGGCTATCTATATGGAGTAAGCAGTGCAGGAGGGCTTATTGGAGATGGCGCGGTGGGCCTGGTGGTTGAAAATTCTTTCAGCAGCGTCCAGATTGATTGCACCAATTCAGGAAATAATGGCAATTGCGGTGGCTTTGCAGGGATGCTTTACAATTGTGAAGTTACAGGGTCTTTCAGTGCAGGGGATGTAGATATTTCCCAAAATTTTGCAGGCGGTTTTGCAGGTAGGACTCAAGGCGTTAGCATCAATAATTCGTATGCCATGGGGAATGTTTCCGGGAATGAATATGTTGGCGGGTTTGCAGGATTTTCCGATGGCATAGCTCAGTTTACCCATGTTTACAGCAGGGGCCTGGTAAGCAGTCCTGAAAACATAAATACAGGCGGGCTTATGGGTTTTCTACATCCCACTTCCACGGCAACCAATAGTTACTGGAATACAGAAACCTCCGGGCAGGAAGCCAGCTCGGGAGGTTCGGGGCGCACTACCGGGCAGATGACATCACCCCATGCCTCCAATACTTATGTGAACTGGAATTTTTATGACATCTGGGAAGAAGATGATCAGCACATTTACAACAACGGTTATCCCTACCTGCAATGGCAGAATTTCTTCCCTGACCCGGTGGTGGTAACCCATGGCATTATGGAGATTGGCCTGCAAACGGCCACTGCTAACGGAAACATCGTTTTTGCCGGCCATTCGGAGGTTACCGCTCACGGCTTTTGCTGGGATACTGCTGAGCTTCCCGATCTGGACTGCAGTCATAGCAACGAAGGGGCAGCGGTGGGACCCGGTGCATTCACTTCTGTCCTTACCGGGTTGGAGCCTGCCACCCAATATTACCTGAGGGCCTATTTGGTGCATGATGGGGTCGTTGAATACGGTAATCAGATGTTGTTTTCTACTCTGGCAGAAGATGATGAAGAGCCGGAAGAATATGAGGTGGTTTTGGGTGTTGATCCTCCGGAAGCAGGGACGGTGCAGGGAGGTGGAAACTACATTGCCGGGGCGCAGGTCTCTATCAATGCTACTCCTCTCGAAGGGTATCTGTTCATTCACTGGACTGGTGATGCAGAGCTTCTGGAAGATGCCACCCAGGCGGTAACCACATTCACCATGCCGGAAGCCGATGTTTCGCTTACTGCCCATTTTGATCCCGGCACAGGGACTGCAGCCATAGAAAACAGACAAATCAGGGTTTACCCCAATCCGGCCTCACGCCACGTAAATATAGAAGTTGAAGGGCTTGCCCACGGGCAGGGAACGATAGAATTGTTTAGCCTGCATGGAGAAAACATCCATAAAATACTCCTGGAGGGAAATGGAAAACAAATAAAAACCATGGATGTAAGTGCCCTTTATCCCGGAGTTTATATGCTTTACATAAAAGGAGAGCATTTCTCTGAAATCATCAAACTGGTGATTGGATGGTAAAATTTTCGTGCCAAAATAGTGTCGGGGTCACTGCAAGTGGCCCCGACACCGATTGCTCTGTGATTAGTGGCCGGACGAACTGAAAGTCGTCTGACCACAAGGCAGGCACAGGATGAATAGTCGCCACCGGACCAGAACCCTTGCCCGGTCGGGACTCTAAGCTCCCGTCCGGGCTAATTATAACCTTCTGATCCACCCCCATCCCCTCCCTATCCCGCAGTGGCGGGAGGAGGGGAGTTCGGGCAGTGCTGGTCTGAAGTTCAGGACATTTTATCAAAAGATTGTGTAGAAAAAGTAGCTGTCGGTAATTATCATCCTTCAAAAGCCTGGACAGAGCGCTCCCTCCCTGCTCGTAGGGAGGGATGTCCGAAGGACAGGGTGGGTCAAAAGAAAAAAACTGCGCCCCTGCGAGAGGAAAAAGACGGAAGACCGAAGACGGAAGACGGAAGAAAAGCGGAATTGCAACCGACCGAAGCTCAGCGTAGTGCATTGCACAAACCCAACTTTTCACTTTTCACTATTACCTTTTCATTTAAAGGGTGGGTCAAAAAAAACAAAAAAAGGCACCCCACCTATGGGATGCCTTCTGTATTTGATGACCGCTGTGTTTCTGCGGATTCCTTGCGCGGACTAAAAGCTCAGGCCGCCTTTCACCACCATAAATGAAGCACGGTAGGCACCCTGGGCTTGCTGCATCAGCGGACCCGTGGAAAGGTGCAGCGTCGAGCGCTGATTAAGCTTCATTTCTATTCCTATAGTGGGATTAATAAACGGTCCTGATAAACCCAGGTCAGAGAGATTAAACAACAGTCCGCCGTCGGCCGCAATAAAGGGCTTGTAATTCATCCCCAGAAACCTGTATCTGAAATCGAGATAGAGAGGCACCATAGATCCGCCGTTATAGAAATAGATGCCGGTACCTGCTCCTCCGGAAAATCTCTCGGTGAAAGCGTAACCAAAGACATGGGTAACTCCGATGACCGACCGGGTGTAATCAGGTTCGGTATCTGCCAATCCAAAACCGGCTGTCAGCTCTGTAATGTTAATATAATGGGGACGCCAGACCTCAGCTGTCATCGTCTCTAAGGTAGTCTCCAGATTGACTATAGCCAGCGAATCGGCCCTCCTGCGATGCGCTTCTGCTGCAGTCTGAGATTCAAGGTTCATCCTCTCCCCTTTCAAATAGCTCACTTCTTCGTTAAGCGACTCTATCTGCGCTACCAGCCTGCTTATCTCCGCCTCCAGCGCAGCGCGCTGCTCAGCCTCCAGCTCCAGTGCCTCAGTAGCTTCTGTCTTTTCCTCATTCACAATCCTGATATGCTGAATGTGCCTGGCCGCAGTGGCCGACAACGAGGCTGTCCTGTCGGTGAGCGTCTCCACCTCCCTATCCAAATCTTCCCTGGCAGCCTCAAGCTCCATCAGCGACCTGTCACGCTCAGCGACCACTCTCCGCAGACTGTCACGCTCAACTTCGAGAAGGTACTGCTCTCTGTCCTCCTCCTCTACATCGCTGGTACAACCAGCCGCCAGAAGCAATGACGTTAGTGCTATTCCCAGGGCAAAGACCCTTACCATTGAAAACCATTTCTCTTTTTGCATATTACACATTTTTATTTAATATTAGTATTTGTCAGGTATCACCAACGACTCAACCATTCAACCATTCAACCATTAAGCAATTAAGCCGCATATTCTTCCTCAGCAACTTTTCGTGTCACAGCTGTGCGGTTTTTCCCGTTTCCGTTCCGTTGCTGGTTGGTAAGCAAACTGTAGCTCAGTTGTCTTTCCCTGGGGAATAACTTGAGCAGCAAACCCTTGAGCAGCCACATGGCCAGGGGGATCAGGGCTGCCGCGGTAACCACCGTGAGCAGGTAAAGGTACACATTGATATACTGGATCATAAAGCTTAACACCACGATAGCGAGGTTGAAAAATGCCAGC
>SLPR01000047.1 GCA_007131895.1 Bacteroidales bacterium
CAAGAATAACGAAAATAACGGGAAAAAGGATATTCCTTTTGGCTATATAAAAGAATAGCTTTATATCAAGTTCGTCATTGATGGATGATATTTTTTTTACCGTTGGGTTGGTCATTTGCCTATTTAAACAATGAATAAACTATTAATGCTGTAGACAATAATGTGAGATAAGGGCCAATATTCTCCATTATGCGTTGTGGCACTCTTTCCCGTGGCTCCACGTAGATAATATCATTGGCCTGAATTATCATATCTGCATTTTGCACCCCCTCAATAGTAGAGAGGTCTATAAGGAAAATCTCTGGATTTCTCAGGTCACCCCTGATTACTTTAACCCTGCTGGCTCGTCCGTCAGCAATACCACCTGCCATGGCAAGGGCCTCAAAAATATTGGTATTGGTATTCTCCAGGTAAACAACACTGGAAGTGCCTCCTCTGCCCCCGGGGAAAATTGTTACACGGTGATTGGTAACCCTGAGCCTTACAAAGGGCTTGTTATAAAACTGCGAAAACTCATTTTCAAGGAATTTTTCGGCTTCCCGCAGGGTCATTCCACTGAGTTTTACCCTCCCCATCACGGGAAGTTTAACCATTCCGTCAAACTCGATGGTGTAATTCTGGTCTCCCCTCATTTGTTGCGTAAGTGGGGATATGGGATCAATCAATCTTTCGCCCTCATTGGTATACAACCTGAAGTAGAGCTCATCATTGGGAGCAAGACGATACTCCTCCAAAACAACCTCCTCGGGAAATTCAGCATATTCATAGCCGGGCGGAGTGCGTAGCATCCGCTCTGGATTCAATATCTGACAGGAGGAAAACAGGAAAGCGATGATAATGAAGGTCCAGTATTTATTCACGTACAGCCCGGATTTTTTATGCAATTCTAAAATATATTTACAGCCTGCAAAATTAGCAAAAGCTTTGGTTTAAAGTGCCAAAATTGTTTGTTTTTAACAGCAACTCCACTATGGGTTTACCCTGATGTGAGAAAAGATAAGATATTCGAAGACATGAAATTACCAAAACCAAGTCATGACCCGTTGTATCAATTACCCTTCCCTTTTATTGGGATGCCGGCATCCGGCTCTCATCAGGCAGCATCAACCTTGGCAGGCGAAAGCGGAATAGAAATAATTGAACCTTTTTTTCTTTCAAGCAAATCATTGTAAAGGTTCTCCATGTCTTTCACCAGCCGTGTATAATGGAATTTTTCACCCACTTGCTCCCAGCCGTTTGCTGAAAACTCCTGCCGCAACCTGTCATCTTCTACAAGCCTGAGCAATCCGGAGGCAAAACCTGCGGTGTCATCTCTATCGGCAAGCAGAGCAGTTTTCCCTTCCACCACAACATTCTCAATTCCTCCCACCCTGGTAGAAACCACGGGGGTACCTGCAGCCTGGGCCTCTATAAGGCTCACCGGTGTGCCCTCATTGAGTGAGGTAAGTGCTACAATATCCAGCCCGGCATTTACATAATCCATTTCTGTTATCCAGCTGGTAAAAGTAAGGGGAGCAGGTTTGTAATCACCCACACCATTTACAAATTGAATCCCAAGGTCAATGGCCTTTTGCTTAATGATTTCACGTGATTCACCATCACCCACTATAAAGGCCCTGATCTTCCTGCGGGTACGTGATTGAACCATGCGCAGGGCATCCAGAAACATCGAGTGATTTTTGATGGGAACCAGCCTGCCAATGATACCTATGGCAATTTCATCATCGGCAATTTTGTAACGTTTTCTGAAAATAAGTCTTTTCTCGGGCATGTTTTCCCGAAAACGATTCAGATCGAAACCCAGCGGAATTACACTTACCTTTTCAGCGGGGCAAATATTGTATTTCTGTGTAAAGTCATATTTCTGCGCTTCACTAATGGCTACAATTGCGTTGCTTTTTTGAGCCATGTATCTTTCCACGGATTTATAAAAGGCCGTTTTCATCTGGCTGAAATAGGCATCGAAAACATGACCATGAAAGGTGTGCACTATAACAGGAACCTTCAAGGTTAATGCTGCATGTCGCCCGAGGGCTCCGGCCTTGGAGGCATGTGTATGAACAATATCAGGACGAAACTCGCGGATAAGGGATTTTATATGCTGAAAAGCATGATAATCAGAGACAGGCAAAATCTCCCGCTTCATGGCAGGAATGATATGGGGTTCAATCCCAAGCTTCCTGACAATATACTCCGAATTCTTCTCGCTGGGGTCATTAGGCCCTCCGGCAAGGAGCGTTTCAAAATCATTGTTCAGGTGTTTGGTTAAATAGGCCGCATTGTAGGTAGGACCTCCTAAATTAAACCGATTTAGAATGCGTAAAATACGTGGCATTTAATCTGGCAAATTAAATATGGCAAATTAATAATAGTTTGCAAAACTACAAAAAAGCAGTTAAACGGTAGTTAAAAATAATTACAATTGACTATGGAATTTTTTATACCAATGCTGAAAAACTGCTATAGACCATACCTGGGCATGAATTTCGCCCGGATTAGAAGAAAAAAGTTTTTTCTTTAAATTGTTAATAACTTTCGGATCAAATATTCCCTGATTTTCGATTAACTCGTCATTAAGCCACTCCTTGAGAATGGTATCTTTCAACTCTTTTCTAAACCATGACAGCAAAGGGACTTCAAAACCTTGTTTAGGGCGAGTGTATAGTTCTGCAGGAAGGTCTTCACGAAATGTATCCCTTAGTATCTTCTTCCTGCCATGCTTGTCAATTTTAAACGCCTCCGGCATGGAAAAAACCAGGTTAACCAAATCATGGTCCAGGAAGGGGACCCTTACTTCAAGGGAGTTGGCCATAGACATCATGTCGACTTTGGTGAGCATATCGTTGGGAAGCACCAGGTGCATATCATTGCGCAACAGGCTGTTTATACCCCCATCAGAAGCCACAAATCTTGTCAGCTCATTTTTCCGGTCATAATACTCTTCTTCACTAACATGGGACAGCAAGAGCCGGGAAGGATAGTTTTCAGGGGCAAAGGATGCCCAACGCCAATAACGGTCGCTGTCTCGCATTCCCATACCTTCACCGAACCGGTGCAACTGCCTTATCTTGTTGCCCAGGAAGCTGTTGCGCGATTGAGGCATTACTGACAAAACGGGATGCATGAGCTTTAGCAGCTGTGCATCTGCCCCTCCCATTCTGGCGCGAAAATGGGCCTTGTGCTTATTGTATCCTGCAAACATTTCATCTGCTCCGTCGCCTGACAAAGCTACGGTCACTTTCCTGCGGGTTTCGCGGCTGAGGATATAAACGGCCAGGGCCGAAGAGTCAGCAAAGGGCTCATCGGTATAATCGAGCACATCGTAAAGGCAGTCAAGCAGGTCGGCAGTACTCAGGGAAAACTCCGTATGGTCTGTTTTGTACATTTTGGCAACACTGGCAGCATAACGGGTCTCGTCAAACATGGGTTCATCTTTAAACCCAATGGAGAAAGTCTTCAGCTGATGTATATGCCGGGAGGCAAGCGCTACGATAACACTGCTGTCAATTCCCCCGCTGAGAAAGGCCCCAAGCGGCACATCCGATACCAGTCTTTTTACCACTGCCTCTTCCAGTTTTTGTTTCAACAACTCTTTCCCCTTTTCATAGGAGAGCGCCCCATATTCAGGGAGTGTCGCCGGGGAAATTTCATAATAACGCTCCATCTCAACCCCTCCCCCAGTGATTTGCATCCAGTAGCCGGGCATCAGCTTCAATACATCACGATAAATACTCCACGGGCCGGGAATATAATTGAGCTGAAAATAAATTTCCATGGAGGTACGATCCAGTTGCTGGGGAATACCCAGTTTGATGAGGGCTTTCATTTCCGAAGCAAAAAGAAACCTTTGCTGGTCCTGAAAATACAACAGGGGTTTTATTCCAAACCGGTCGCGGGCCAGAAGGATTGTCTCTTTTGTATGGTCATAGAAAGCAAAAGCGAAAAAACCCTGCAGATCACTTATACCTGCAGGCCCTTTCTCCATAAGCCATTTGAGCAAAACCTCAGTATCGCTTTCTGTACGAAAAGTGATTCCCCGGGCATGCATGATTTCACGCAATTGCCTGAAATTATAAATCTCTCCGTTAAAAACCAGCGTATATCTCCCTGACTCATCAGTAAAAGGCTGATTGGCAGCCTCAGTAGGATCAATGATAGAAAGCCTGCTGTGCCCCAGGCAGGTTTGCCGGTGTATGAATGTGGCCTGAACCTCGGGTCCCCGCTTTTTTAAGGTTTCCAGTGCACTACCAACAAGCCTTTGGGCGCCGTCAACAGGCCCGGTAAAAGAATGGACTCCACAAATACCACACATCCGATAAAACTGTTCTGTTTACATTCGTTAACAGGTAAAAAAAAAGCACCTGACCATCAATATTTATCAACTCCTACAAGAGTTTTCTTGCGGATCCTTATAGATAGTGCCAGCAAGAAAACAACCATTTTCTGGGTTTTCCCCCTGATTCTACATATGAATTACTTCATCGTATGCCGCAGCAGTAGCCTCCATCATAGCCTCACTCATGGTGGGATGGGGATGCACTGACTTGATGATTTCATGGCCGGTGGTTTCCAGTTTGCGGGCCACAACGGCTTCAGCAATCATCTCGGTTACGTTGGCTCCAATCATATGCACCCCGAGCAACTCACCATATTTGGCATCAAAAATTACCTTGACAAACCCATCCTTAACCCCTGCGGCACTGGCTTTCCCAGAGGCAGTAAATGGAAACTTCCCAACTTTCAGTTCGTACCCTGCCTCTTTGGCAGCTTTTTCAGTATACCCTACCGATGCTACCTCGGGGCTGCTATAGGTACAACCGGGAATGTTGTTGTAATCAATAGGCTCAGGATGATGCCCTGCGATTTTCTCCACGCAGGTAATCCCTTCTGCCGAAGCCACGTGAGCCAGCGCCTGGCCCGAAACAACATCACCAATGGCATAATATCCTTCTACATTGGTACGGTAAAATTCATCCACAATGATTTTATCCTTTTCTACCTTGATACCGGCTTCTTCCAGTCCAATGCCTTCTATGTTGGTGGCAATTCCCACGGCTGAAAGTACAATATCAGCTTCCACCTCAACATCACCTTTTGCAGTTTTTATTTTTACCTTACATTTTTCGCCAGAAGTATCCACCTCTTCTACCGAAGAACCGGTCATTACTTTCATACCTGCCTTTTTAAAGGACCTCTCCAGTTGTTTCGAAACATCCTCATCTTCCACAGGGACCAGGCGGGGCAAGTATTCTACCAGGGTAACCTTAGTGCCAATGGCATTATAAAAGTAGGCAAACTCAGATCCAATGGCTCCTGAACCTACCACAACCATGCTCTCAGGCTGTTTTTCGAGCACCATGGCTTTGCGGTATCCAATGATTTTTTCTCCATCCTGCTTCAGGTTGGGCAATTCACGCGACCTTGCACCCGTAGCAATGACAATATGTTTGGCTTCATACTCTGTGGTTTTGCCATCTTCGGCTTTCACCTCAACTTTTTTCCCCGGCAGCACTTTCCCGAAGCCTTCAATTGTATCGATTTTATTTTTCTTAAAGAGGTATTGAATACCCTTGCTCATGCCTGCAGCTACTTCGCGGCTTCTTTTTACCATGGCAGGAAAATCGGCTTTTGCCTCCCCATCAATGGAAATACCATAGTCACTTGCCTTTTTCAGGTATTCAAAAACGTTGGCACTTTTGAGCAGGGCCTTGGTAGGGATGCATCCCCAGTTGAGACAAACCCCTCCCAGTTCAGCTTTTTCCACTACAGCTACTTTCATTCCCAGTTGCGATGCCCTGATGGCAGCCACATACCCTCCGGGGCCACTTCCAATAACAATCAAATCGTAATTCATATCTGTGTATATTTTAAATTCGTAAAGGTTTTATATGCTAAATTATAAATTTTCTGTGGTTTTGATGAGGTTAATAAAAAGCTATTTTTCAACTTTACAACTGATAGGCCTGTCGCCAGGCAAGTAAAATCAAGGAGTCCGTTTTTCAGGAATCAGGAGAATAGGGCAATGCCACCTTTCTTTCAGACCAGAGCATATAGCCAATGCCGATGGCCAGAAAGGTCATAGACATGGAAAGCGCCACTGTAACTCCCCATAACTGATAAAAAGCCACCCCCAGAAAAGGGGCAAACAGCGAACGTACTGCCGTGAGCACAAGGTGCACAGATTGGTAATTTCCGGCTTCTTCGGCAGAGCAAAAGTAGGCCGAACCAATAAACCAGGTGAGCGCCATGCTTGCAGCAAAAACACCGTGAAACAAAATATAAAAAATCAGGGTATAGTAAAGACGGATATCCCAGAACTCAACGTAAGCCGGGAAATACTGGGTGAGGGTAAGGAAGAATATATACAACAACATGGAAGCAAAGGAAATGGCAGCAAAACGGCGGGGATCAATTTTCCCCATAAGCCTGCCAAAAAACGGCAACAAAAATATGGCCAGCAGGTTGTACCCATTTTTGTAAAATGCCACGGTAGAATAATTAAGTCCAAGACCTGTTTCGAAAAACAACACGATAACTGTCACCGAACTCATGAAACCTATGCCATAAAGGAAAAACCCCACCTGGAAATCCATGAAGGCACGATTGGTTTTAAGAATCCGCACCATCCCCATGGCAGAATCTTTTACTGAAAGCCAAAGGCCAGTGCTTTTTGCAGGTACATCCTTAGGCTCGTAGGGAATAGCCGAAAGCAGGGAAACAGAAATAACTCCCAGCACTGCAGCCACCGGAAAGACATAAACAAAAACGTAATTGTCCATATCCAGCAACCAGCCATAAAAAAAGGTGGTAACCATCATCACCACTTTGTTGAGACTGGTGGCATAACTGAAAAGGCGGCTGAAATTGCTGTGGCGGTATGAAGTTTTGAGAAACAGATTGATGGTGGGCCATATGACCGTATTTCCCAGGAAATAGACCAGAAAGATCAGCAAAAAGATATAGTGATAAATGGAATCCCCTCCCATCTGCTCTGCATTTCGGGGAAAGAAAAAGAGTGCCATAAGGGGCAGACGTGTGAGTAAAGCAGCCCTGCGCAACATCCCCTTTTTATCACGGATGCGTTTCAGCCATTCGTTCATAACGATGAGCAACAGGAAAACGACTACTCCCAGCTGAAAAAGCACCGCCAGCTGGTAATCGGAACCCCGCAGACTTTTGGCGAAAACAAACTCGTTGAGGATGATCAAACCGGCCAGAATCCCCTCGAGGAAAGAGTATGACATGTGCAGTATAAAGGCCTTCCGCTCACGGGGTAACAAATCGCTCATATTTCACTCTAAAACAACAGATATTAAACTTCCGGAAAATCGCCACAAAAGTACCTATTAAAAACCATTGACAAGGGGATACTTTTCTGCTACCTGCTCCAGCCAATGCTGCCAGCATTCCCAAATATCAATAATGGTTTTTACCCAATTAAGATTTAAAGCAATTTTGGAACAGTGGCATTGTTGAAGTTAACAAACCAACAGCCATCCTGTTCAGGCAAAGAAAAGTTCAGGATAATCGATTCGACGGCGAACATCCTCGGAGTTGAGCCTGCCGCTGAATTCTTTTTTCAGAAAACGTACTGTGGGATAAGCCTCCATTTTTTGTTCAGGATAGGGCATAAACAGCTTTTGCAA
>SLPR01000090.1 GCA_007131895.1 Bacteroidales bacterium
AGCAGTTTGATATTCATACCATTGGCAATGGCTTCTGAGCTGCTTTGCTGAATGACGGGTCCGTCGGCCAGGGGATCGGAATAGGGCATGCCCACTTCCAGAAAGTCTACTCCTGCTTGTTCTGCACTGGCAATGATAGCTTCCGTGCTGTCTATGTTGGGATATCCTGCGGTAAAAAACAGGGAAAGCAGATTGTCGGGTTTGGTCTTGAGTCGTTCTTGTAATGGATTCATGGTTATGCAAAATAGTTTTGGTAGGTTTCCAGGTCTTTGTCGCCTCTTCCTGATAGGCTGATGACCACGATATCTTCCGGTTTGAAGTTGATTTTATGAAGGGCTGCAATGGCATGGGCTGTTTCCAGGGCAGGAATAATCCCTTCTGCACGGGTGAGCTCCTTTACTGCATCCATGGCTTCGGTATCGGTGACAGGCAAAAAAGTTGCGAGTTTGCTGTCATGCAGAAAAGCATGCATGGGACCAATGCCGGGATAGTCGAGCCCGGCAGAGATGGAATGGGCCTCCTGCACCTGACCATCACTGGTTTGCATAAGTAGTGTTTTGCAACCATGAATGATGCCGGGAGTTCCTTTGGCAATGGTGGCAGCGGTTTTTTCTGTGTCTGCCCCTTCTCCGGCTGCTTCTACACCTATAAGCCGGGTTTTTCCATTGCCGATAAAGTGAAAAAATGCCCCTGCAGCATTGCTGCCCCCTCCGGCACAGGCAATTACATAATCAGGGTTTTCGGTCCCTTCTTTTTGTATCAGTTGCTCCCTGATTTCTGCGCTGATAACCGATTGCAACCGGGCTACAAGGTCAGGGTAGGGATGGGGACCAATGGTGGAACCAATAATGTAATGGGTATCATCGGGATGGTTGATCCAGTGGCGGATGGCTTCGTTGGTGGCATCTTTCAGGCTTTTGCTTCCTGATTCTACCGGGATTACTTCTGCTCCCAGCATGTGCATGCGCATTACGTTGGGTTTCTGGCGGGCCATATCTTTGCTCCCCATAAAAACAGTACAGGGCAAACGCAACAATGCACATACGGTGGCAGTGGCCACACCGTGTTGTCCCGCTCCGGTTTCGGCGATGATGCGTTTCTTGCCCAGAATTTTTGCCATCAGCGCCTGACCTACCACATTATTGAGCTTGTGCGCTCCCGTGTGGCAAAGATCTTCACGCTTGAGATACACTTTGGCTCCTGCGATCTGCGAAAGGTTGCGCGCAAAAAACAAAGGAGTAGGGCGACCTACATAGTCTTTTAGCAGCTGCTTAAATTCTTCTTTGAAATCAGCACTGTCCAGTATTTTCAGGTAGTTTTCCTTAAGCTCCTCCACATTAGGGTAGAGCATCTCCGGGATATAGGCCCCTCCAAAAGAGCCGTAGTAGCCGCGTGAGTCGGGTATGTTGAGTTGAGTCATTTTCTTTCTGGGATTTTTAATTGAGATTTTTTATCGGATATGTATGACGGTGTTATTTGTTTTTGATTTTTTTGATAAAAATTGCAAGGCTGGTTACATCTTTCAAACCGGGCGAGGTTTCAAAACGGCTGTTGACATCAAGGGCATGGAGAAGGGGATGGTTCATGGGATTTTCCATGTTGGGATAATCAGGGCCAATGCCCCCGCTTAAAAAAAAATGGGTGTTTCCGTTGTATTCCTGCAAAAGGCGGTGATCAAAACTCAATCCGGTTCCGCCGGGCTTTTGTGCTTTGGTGTCAAAGAGAAAAAAATCACAGCAATTTTCATACTCCCCGAGGTTTTCGGGTAAACTATCTTTAACGGCAAAGGCTTTGATTACCGGCAAGTGCTTTTGCAAGGCCTTGCAATAGTCGGGGCTTTCGGTTCCGTGTAACTGTACCAGATCAAAGCCAAATTCTTTGGTTATTTTCAAGGCCTCTTCAATAGGTTGGTCAAGCATTACAGCAATTTTCCGGATATTGATGGGAAGACCATCCAGCGGCAAATCTTTGATTTTATGGGTGATGTCTCTGGGAGAAGGGGGATAGAAAATGAATCCCAGATAATCTGGTTGCAAAGCGGCAACTTCCATCATATTGGCCGCATCAGTTATTCCGCAAACTTTTATTTTGGGTGATCTTTCTGGTTGAGTCATTTTATACCGGTTAAGGGTTTCTTTACTAACTATTTTATTGAATGGCCGTTTTTTCGTTCATCAGCTTCTTTATCCCTTTGATAAACAGCTTGCAGGCCTTACCCGGATTGGCCTCACGCATAAAACGTTCGCCCATCAGCAGTCCGTTGAAACCTGCCTCTTTCAGACGAATGGCTGTCTCCGGGCTGTCTATACCGCTTTCAGCAATTTTGACAACATGGGAAGGAAGCTTGTTGAGCAATTCAAGGCTGTGGTCAATGCTCACATTAAAATTTTTCAGGTTGCGGTTGTTGATGCCAATGATTTGTGCATCGGGTGGCAACTTATCAATGCTTTCTTCTTCGTGTATTTCAAACAGCACCTCCATCTGCAGCTCACGGGCCAGTGCCGATAGGTTTTTGAGTTCTTCGGCAGTCAAAACTTCTGCGATCAGCAAAATGGCATCAGCACCAATGCTGCGTGCCTCTATGATCTGGTATTCATCCAGGATAAACTCTTTGCGCAGGATGGGGCAATAATTGAAGCGGCGGGCTGTGGTAAGGTCTTTATTGGTGCCTCCAAAATAATGGGTATTGGTAATGACAGACAATGCTGATGCGCCCGCCTGCATGTATTCCAGGCAAACGGTGGCAGGGTCGGCAAATTCATTGATAATCCCTTTGGAGGGCGATTTACGTTTAAATTCTGCTATCACGCCGGAAAGGTCTTCCCGCAGCAGGTATTTTTTCAGGGATACCGGCTGGGCCTGATAATAAGGGCTTCTTTCCAGTAGTTTTACCGGATACAATTCTTTGCTTTCCTGTACTTCGGCCCGTTTGTGGGCTATTATTTCGTCAAGTATGTTCATTTTTGCAGTTTTATGAGTTGTTGGAAGGTTTGTAATGCTTTTTTACTTTCTATGGATTCTTTGGCCCGTGCCACCGCTTCCTGCAGCGATATCTCGCCGGCGTAGCATTGAATGGCAATGGCAGAATTGGCAATGACTGCGTTTCTCTGTGCCGGTGTGCCTTTGTTTTGCAGGATGTCCATGAAGATAGCTGCTGCTTCTTCCAGGCTGCTGCCTCCGTGCAAAGATTCTGGCGTGTTGCCGGGCATTCCGAAATCTCCTGCTGTAACAAGGGTTTCTCCTTTGGGTGAAAAAATCCGGGTATCAGCAGTAAGGCTGACTTCATCGTATCCGTCGAGGCTGTGGACCACCCGAAAGGTTTTTCCTTCCCGCTGCAGCAGGTAGCTATAGATGCGGCCGGTTTCCAGGTTGAAGACACCGCTTGCCTGGTAGTTAGGACTGGCAGGGTTTACCAGGGGGCCCAGGATGTTGAAGAAGGACTTGATGCCCAGCTGCCTGCGCACACCTCCCACCGCTTTCAGGGCAGGATGAAACAGCGGGGCATGCATAAAGCAGATGCCTGCCTGTTCCAGTTCGGTTTGCAGCTTGGCTTCGTCGTTGTCAAACTGATAGCCCAGCTGTTCCATTACATTGGAAGAGCCCGACATGCTTGATACGCCGTAGTTGCCATGCTTGGCCACCGGAACACCAGCACCCGCAACCACAAAGGCCGACAGGGTTGATATGTTGAAGGTGTTTTTGCCATCGCCTCCTGTACCGCAAAGGTCCATTATGTCGCCATCGTTGAGCCGGGGTTTGATGGCAAGCTCCAGCAATGCTTCACGAAAGCCAAGCAATTCATCCAGGCTGATGTTGCGCATGATAAAAGCCGCCAGCACTGCCGCCATGCGGGCCTCATTGAGCTCCTGGTTGGCAATGCCGTGCATGAGCTGGTGCGCTTCCTGGCGGCTCAGGGTTAAGGATTCGAGTAATTTGTTTAAAATGTCTTGCATAGCATTAAAATATGAGTTTTTGCTTTTGGTCTGTTTTGATTAGGATACAATCCGTGTGCGTTTATTGATGTTGCCTTTTTCGCGTGACTCTTAAACTAAAATCGTTTCAGCCAGTTGAAAATCATCTCCTTGCCATTGGGGGTCAAAATGGATTCGGGATGAAACTGGACCCCGCATACATCATAGTTTTTGTGTGACAGCGCCATGATGCGTTGTTGATCATCTGTGGCATGGATGGTCAGGCATGCAGGAAAATCTTCGGCCTTTACCATCCAGGAGTGATAGCGCCCTGCTTCTATCTGTTGAGGGAGTCCTTCGAAGAGGTAGTGCCTGGGTTCAAGCAGTTCAATGGTAGCTGATACCCCATGATAAACCTCTTTGAGATTGTACAGGCTGCCATTGAAAACTTCTGCGATGGCCTGTTGCCCTAAACAAACTCCCAGTATGCGTTTGCTTTCGTAATAGTTTTGTATAATGGGAATCAGGTTGCCCGCCTCACGGGGCAGTCCCGGACCGGGTGACAGGATGATGCCATCGTATGTATCAACCTCCTTCAGGCTGATTTTGTCATTGCGAAATACATCTACCTGGTGCACTCCGTAGTCTTTTACGTAATGGACAAGGTTGTAGGTAAAAGAATCGTAATTGTCGAGTATGAGTATTCTGGCCATTTTTGTTGATTTATTTTGGGTTGATAGTTCGTAAGGCTGAAATAATAATTAACAAAGATTTTTGGGTCAGCTTTTATTGCACTTCGGGGTTCAGGGCAAACCTGCTGAGGGGAATTTTTTCGGCTCCGGCAACAGCTTTCCTCAATGCCGATATTTTTCCCTCCACTTCCTTGAGTTCTCCATCGGGTTTGGAGTGAATTACTACTCCTGCACCTGCCTGGTAGTAAAGCGTTCCGTTTCGGCTCATAAACGAGCGAATCATGATGGCATGATTGAGGGAGTCTCCAAATCCCATGATTCCCACTGCTCCGCCGTAAAATCCCCGGGGCTTTTGTTCTATTTTGTCAATAAGCTGTATGGCCCGGTGTTTGGGCGCTCCCGACAGTGTACCGGCAGGGAAAGTATCTGCAAACAATCTGAAAAGATTTCCTTCTTTTTCCAGATCACCCTCAACCGTTGATACCAGGTGGATGACATGCGAGTAGGTATGCACTTCCCTGAATTTATTCACTTTCACATTGCCTGCATGTCGGCTCAAATCGTTGCGCGCCAGATCTACCAGCATGGCATGCTCGGAATTCTCCTTGGGGTTGTCCAGCAAGTCAGCAATCAGTTCAGTATCAGAAGCCGCATCGCCTGTGCGTACTACGGTACCTGCTATGGGGTTGATCATGGCTTTGCCGCTGCCCACGTGCAATTGTACTTCGGGTGATGAACCAAACAATTTGAAATCCAGAAAATCGAAGTAAAAAAGATAGGGAGAAGGGTTGATGGAGCGAAGTGTTCTGTAAACATTGAATTCGTCACCCGTGAAATCCTGCTCATATTTGCGTGAGAGTACTATCTGGAAAACATCACCCCGCTGGCAATGCTCTATCCCTTGCTTTACCTGTTTTTTAAACTCCTTATCGCCGGTCATGATGCGTTCACTGCCTATCGTTTGAAACGGGAAAAAGGTATTGTTGCGGTTGGCAAGAATGGAGATAACCCTTGGAGTGATGGGCTCTTCATTGCCGGAGATGATTTCTGTAAGGGATACCGTGCTGTTGAAATGGTTAAAGGCAATCACCACACGATACAAATCGTATTTGAGCAGGGGAATGTGACTGGTTGCATCTGTGCCGGGGCTTTCAATTTCCACATTGTCGAAAGCATTGATGGCATCGTAGGAAGCGTATCCAAAAACCCCGGGCATGAGTTGACTGGTCTTTAGCCCGGACGCTTTAAGCTCTTCCAGAAACTGGTCTGTCAGTTCAGGGATTTGCATGGGACTATTCAAAGTAACAGCTGACTGCTGGCCGGTGAGAGATTTCCGGTTGAAGATCGTTTCGGTAGCTTTTATCCCTGCAAATGGCTGAATGGCGATGTAAGAAAATGCATTTTCACGCGAGCTGTAGTCGGTACATTCCAGCAACAAAGCATGGGGAAAAACATCGCGCAATCGCAGGTACATCCCCACAGGGGTAAATGTATCGCCGGGAATTCGGGTGGTAACGGTTTTTGTCATTTTTTTACTTTTTATCGGTAACAAAAAAAGGCCTGCTTGAGTGTCAAGCAGGCCTTTGATATTTTATGTTTACAGACTACATCTGAAAATACATATCCACTAATGACCAGTGAGCTCAACACGGTAATTTACCTTGCTGTGCCACCACCAGAAATTATGAGTATGTATTGCGTTAGTCATTTTATGTTCAGTTTTGAAGCTGCAAGTATAAACATTTTTTTTATTGCAAACAGCTGTTTGAGAAAAAAAACCGTTACAGACTGAATTTTTTTTAAGATTTAACTTCTTAGGCACTTTGTTTTTATATCGGGAAACAGGCTTTTATTGAACAATACGTTCATGCTATCTACTGGCAATCCAGTCTTTTCAGCATAGTTGCAACCCGTTCACCCAGCTTTTCTCCTTTTTTGAGAAAAGCCTCACGCAAGGGGTCTTCGCCTGAAAAAGGGGGCTCGCCCCTGATACCCGAAGCACCAAATGGGGCAGTCCAGTCGTCGCCACCCATAATCACCATTCCGAAAATCATCATGGATTGCAACATGTTGAGCAATGTGAGTTCCTCTCCGGCAGAAATACCTCCTGCCGTTACAAAAGCAGCACCCAGCTTGTCTTTCAGTGGTGCACCTTCAAAAGGCCAGGAACTGATAAACTCCTGCACCTGAGGTGCAACATTGGCATTGTACACCGGCGATCCAAGGATAATGGCTCCTGCGCTGAGCAGATCTTCATGGGTTGTTTCTTCCGTGGTTTTGAGCACCACAGTAACTCCCTCTACCCGGGCAGCTCCACGGGCAACAGCTTCTGCCATGGCCCGTGTGTTGCCGGTTTTGCTGTAATAACTAATCAAAACGGTGGGCTGGGCCATCAACTGATTCAGGCTAAGAAGCAATAGAACTGATAACTGAATGGTTATTTTTATACTCTTCATATAAATGGTTTTGATAATATTACTGGATTGTATATTCTTTTCTCATTCACGAAATACCCATTTGCTCAGAAAAATGAGAAATATGGTGATAGAAAAAAAGAAAAACAGTTCGAAAATTCCCGTATTTCCAAAAAGAAAAAACAACAATATGGAACCAAAGATAACAGTAAAAAGCATCCACATAGACTTTATGGATACTCTTTCGTTGATGCTGTGGAGAAATTTTATGAACATATAAAGAGATGCGCTGAGGGTTAAACCAAATGCCACGGCAGCAAGGGCATGAAGCTTCTTGAGGATGGGCAGGTGCTCCATGGCGGGTATCACAACAGTCATAAACAGGAACAGCAACGACCATATAAGCAATCTCCTGGCTTTTGGATTGTGGAAAGACTTCAGCACATACAGGCGCAGGATAAAGAAGGTGAGCAGCAAACCTGTAAAAGTGCCCCATAGTATAAAGTTGATGCGGTAACCCAGCTTGTTTCCAATCATACTGAGCGTGTAATCCAGAGGCGATTCTTTGGTGCCAAAGAGCCAGGTGTAAAGCGGGATAACTATCAGGGCAAATAATGCAAGGTA
>SLPR01000381.1 GCA_007131895.1 Bacteroidales bacterium
AAAACCGACTCCGAACAGTTTGGTTTCCAGAAATACATGGTACCCGACGAAGTTATCCATTACACCTTTTCGGATTGCGATGACCGTGCCGTGCTCTTTGGATGGTTGGTGCGCAACTATGCCGGACAAAAAGTGGCAGCGCTGCTTTACCCCGGTCACCTGGCCAGCGCAGTACATTTTCACAACGGGAACCCACCCGGAGACAACCTGCTCATTGACGGGCTGGAATTTGTGGTGGCCGACCCTACCTATATCAATGCGCCCATCGGGCTTACCATGCCTGAATTTATCAACGTGGCCCCACAGGGATGGATTGTTGATTCCGACCGGTATTTCTTCGAACAAAGCATATCAATCTGGCAACAAGTACATGAAATGGGTGGCAGGCGCGGCAACAACCAGCGCGATATTGCCATCGGCCGCAATGGCGATATCTACATTACAGGCTATCAATATGGCTCAATGAATATCCCGGAAACACGGCTCAATGCATCTGCGGGGGATTCCGAAAAAAGAACCGCGTTCGTAGCTGCTTTCGATAAAAACATGAACCGCAAATGGATCAACCTCTTCTCATCCAATGCTGATGCTACTGGTTTCTCTATCATGCTCGACTCTCAGGAAAATGTGCTGATTGCCGGTAGTTTTTCCGATGAGCTGAGTCTTCAAAATAAAAAAGTAGTTTCTGAACCCGGCCAAAATGATGCATTTGTTGCGGCTTTCAGACCCTCAGGGCAAATGCTCTGGATGGAAAAGACAGGACTCAACAGCCAGCACAGCAACAATGCCATGGCATATTCTGCCCATCTCACCCTGCAGGGAAAAGTCAGTAGAGTGCATTACTACAATGACCCCAGGGAAAGCATCAGCGGACTATTCCCTGATGGAGAGCGGGGTGTTGTTCTTACCGGCACCTTTGGCAATACCAGCGGACTCACCACCGCCGAGGCTCCCGAACTGGCCAGCGCAGGCCGCATGGACTATGCTGATTTGCTCATCCAGCGTAACCGCGAACTGATTCAAAAACAAAACATTGAATCATCAATCGCCGGGCTTTTTGCGGCCATTCAGCTATCCAAGTCAGAAGGGGCTGTTTTCCCGGGAGCTGCTGCTCAGGAGGCCCTGCGGAAAGCCAACCCAAGGTTCCCCTCCACCTTTCCTACTACCTTTGAAAATATCGGTAAAATCAGTTTTTTACGAAACAAATCGGGAATCATAGAGATTCGCACCGAAAACGGCAATGATGTGTTTTTCGACAAATTGCGTATCAGAGATGGCTCCACAGTGAGGGTCAGAACCCTGCCAAACGGGGATGAACAAATCGATATCCTTGGCAACATCCATGTAGGACAAGCCATCGTCTGGTATCCCCTGAATTTTATACGTTTATACAGCCGTACTGGCGACCTGCTGTTCGACTACCGCCGCAACAACAGCCAGGTAACCCTTAACCTGAAAAAAGACATTCTGAATTAGCGACTGAAGCCTCTGTTGATTTGAAGGAAAGCAGAACTTGTACATCTGCTTTCCCTCAATCGGGGCTTAAGGAAACTTTTTCCCTGAAATCTGCATCCCCCCATAAAAACATTATTCCGGCTTCCTGCCGTTGAGACTTTCAATTTTCCTGTAGGAAGCCAAAAGCCCCTTGATAAGGGCAGAGCTGAAACCATTGTGTTCCATCTCGTTGAGCCCTGAAATGGTGATACCCATCGGTGTAGTTACCCGGTCGATTTCATGCTCGGGATGGTTGCCGGTTTCCTGCGCCATCCGGGCAGCCCCTTTCAGGGTTTGGGCCGCAATAAGTGTGGAGATTTCAGCATCAAACCCAATCTCGATGCCTCCCTGGGAGATGCTTCGCAGAAACCTCAGGGCAAAGGCAACACCACACGCTGCCAATACGGTAGATGCCCCCATAAGTTCTTCGGGAATGATGAGAGATTTTCCCAGCTGGTCAAACAATCCCGTTACAACTTCTGTGTCTTTTTCCTGTTCTTCTCTGTGAGAAATACAGGTCATACTCTCACACAAGGCAAGCGCAGTATTGGGCATGGCCAGAAACACGGGAATTCCGTTGCCGATAATAGCCTTAATCTGCCCTATTCCCAATCCCGTTACCAGCGAGATTAGAATTTGCTTGTCCGGTTGCAGGGATGAGGCAATTTCAGCAAGTACTTCCTTTGCCTGCTGTGGTTTTACCGTAAGAAAAACAATGCGTGCAGCCCGGGTGGCCATCACATTGTCCTGCGAAATCTCCACCCCTTCGGTTGCTATGTGTTCTATCATGTGCAAACGACGACGGGTAATAATGATATCTTCAGGTTGGTAAAGTTGGCTGCTGATCAATCCTTTGGCAAGAGAAAGCCCAATATTGCCTCCTCCCAGAATAGCGATTTTTGCTGTCATGTTATGTATCCTTTTTAAGTCCTGAATAAAGTTAACCATTATTCCTTTATTTGGCATTTAAACATTTTATACATAAATTTGAGTTTAACAAATTCTGCCGGTATGAGTCTGAAAATGCTTACGAGATTATTATTTGTGACGATTTTCATTGCACTTTTTACAGCCTGCGGATTAGGCAGGAAAGATGGAGCAAGGGAAGATTTCCCTGAAATTCAGGAGAGAGGCAAGTTGGTGGCCATCACCAGTTACAGTCCTTTGTCGTACTTTATTTACCGTGGTGAGCCTATGGGGTATGAATACGAACTACTGCAGATGCTTGGAGAGCATCTTGAGCTGGATGTGGAAATCAAACTGGCCCGCGACCTTGAAGAAATGAAAAATATGCTCATACGCGGAGAAGGGGATCTGATTGCTTATGGACTTACCATTACCACAGAACGCAGGAAGCGCCTTGCTTTTACCGAACCGATGAATATTACCCGCCAGGTGCTGGTACAACGCAAACCCGACAACTGGCGGCAAATGCAGCTGCATGAAATTGAATCCATGATGATACGCAACCCTTTTGAATTGGCAGGCGATACGATTCATGTACGCAGAGGCTCTGCATATACCTCAAGGCTTAACAATCTTTCGCTGGAAATCGGAGAGCCCATCATCGTGGTGGAAGCTGCCAGTGAGCTCACCACTGAAGATCTCATTCACCAGGTGGCCAATGACTCCATCAAATTTACGGTGGCCGATGAAAATATTGCCCTGATACAATCTGCCTATTACCAGAATCTGGATGTAGAAACTCCATTGAGCCTGCCGCAGCAGACAGCCTGGGCAGTAAGACTCACTTCTCCCATGCTGCTGGATACCATCAATGCCTGGCTCAGGGAAGCACAAAATCATGCCGATTACTATGTGATTTACAACAAATACTACAAAAATCGCCAGGCTTTCCGTTCGCGCTATGCCAGCGAGTTCAATCCTGGTGCGGGAGGAGACTTATCGCCCTGGGATGATTTGATAAAAGAAGGTGCAGACACCCTGGGTTGGGACTGGCGACTGCTGGCGGCCCTTATGTACCGTGAATCGCGGTTCAACCCGCGGGCTCAGTCATGGGCCGGCGCCAGAGGTCTGATGCAACTTATGCCACGCACAGCAAGAGAGTTTGGAGCCAGCAATCCTTTTGATCCGGAACAAAGCATTAAGGCAGGGGTTAACTTCCTGCTGTGGCTTGAAAATTACTGGTCGGAACACATAGAAGACCCTGAAGAAAGACAAAAATTCGTGATAGTTTCTTATAATGTAGGTCAGGGACATTTGCAGGATGCCCGCAGACTGGCTGAAGCTTTTGGGGCCAACCCCAATGTATGGGAAGACAACGTGGAAAGGTTTATGCTCAAAAAATCCAGTCCGGAATACTATAATCACGAAATGGTCCGCTACGGCTATGCTTCGGGCATAGAACCTGTCAATTACATCGCAACCATCAACGAACTTTATGAACACTACAAAATCTTTTCCGAATGATTCTTCGACCTGTTACTTTTCCTTTTCGCTATGCCTTTGCCATCATTAAAAAGAAAATCGGCAAGCTTGATACCATTAAGATAGAACCTCTGTATGCTTTTGGAAATGAAGAAAAAGTATTTTTCAAAGGCAGAGTGGTAGAATCCTATAAACAAAGCAAACCTTCGCCCAAAAAAAGCTATTTGCAAAACCTGCTGGGAGCCCTCAGAAGATATGCAGGCAGCAGCGTACCCGAAGCGAAAGTCGAAGTTACACTGCATGGTGAAAAAAAAATACTGGAAAGCGATGTTGATGGGATAATAGAATGTTCATTTAGTCGTACCGGAGACAAAAACCCTGGCAGTAATCACAAAATTTGTTTTTCACTCATTCCGGAGGAGGGATTGAAGCCGGAGCGTGAAGAAATCTGCATCGATGTTTTGCGCTATCCTTCGGATCATCCCGTGGGAATCATATCAGACATTGATGACACCATCCTGATTACTCACGCCACACAAACCGGCAAGAAATTCTGGTTGTCCATTTCAAAAAATGCCTATACCCGACGACCATTCCCCGGAATTAGTGAGTTTTACAAAGCACTGGTTAACGAAGGGGGAAACCCGGTGTTTTATGTTTCCAGCAGCGACTGGAACCTTTTTGATATGATTAGAGACTTTTTAAATTACAGGAAAATCCCACTTGGCCCTTTATTGTTAAAAGACTTGCACGTAGACCTGAAGACCATCTGGAAGTCGGGGGGAGGTAGCCATTTGCACAAAATTGAAAAAATAGAAATGCTGATGAACCTTTACCCCGGGATGAAATTTATCTTTGTTGGCGACAGCGGTCAGCACGACCCGGAGATATACGCGGAGATCATGCAAAAATTCCCTGGAAGAACCCTTGCGGTGTATATCAGAGAAATAAAACCCGCTGACAAACAGCGAAGAAAACTCTTAAAGGCAAAAATAGATGACCCTGATTCTCCTGATATTACTTTTGTTGAGAACACTGAGCAGATGATTAATCATGCCAAAACCCATAACTTAATACCGGAATCATGAGCGGGAAATACCTTTTTATTGTCAATCCTGTATCAGGAGCAAAATCCGACAGACAATCGATGCTATCCACTGTAAAAGAGCGATTGAGTGACGTTGACATTACAGTTGCCGAAACTACAGGAGAAAATGACATTTCCATGGTCAGAGAATACCTTGAAGAGAAGCATTGGGATGCCATCCTTGCAGGAGGAGGCGACGGAACCATCAGGATGATTGCCAAAGCAACCGGTAAAACCGATATCCCTGTTGGCATTATACCCCTGGGTTCGGCCAACGGTCTGGCCAAATGCCTGGAGGTAGACACCACTTTCCTGGCCATAGAAGCCATCAGAAAAGGTAAAACAAGACACCTCGACATTTTAAACATCAACAATGAAATATGCCTGCATCTGAGCGACTTTGGTTTTAATGCTGGTTTGGTAAAAAAGTTTGAAGATGAAGATGAAAGGGGAATGATTACCTATTTCAAAAGCTCTTTGAAGCAGTTTAAAGAGATGAAGCCCTATCGGTTTGAAATCACCATCAATGGAAAAACAGAAGAAACCACAGCCCGCTTACTGGTCATTGCCAATGCCGACAAATACGGCACAGGGGCCATCATTAACCCGGCAGGAAAAATTGACGATGGAATCCTGGAAGTCATTGCTATCAATCCTGATGGATTTGATGAGATGGCATCCATTTCCATGGATCTTTTCCAGGGAACTTTGCACGAGTCGGAATATGTAAAAATCTGGACAGGGAGGGAAGCCAGTATTTCCAATCCCGATGGAGCCGACTTCCAGATTGACGGAGAAGTAATGGAAACACCTGAAAAGGCAGAGGTAAGCTGCCAGGCCAACCAGATCCGGTTTTTCAGCAATGTATAAGAAAGAGCTGCCCCGGAAGTCATGGCTGGTCGTTGAGCCTGTCGAAACGACTGCTGTATACTATGCAGATATGTGCTTCTACAAGTGATACTGTGAGTTTATCGAATAGCTCAGCGTCCAGAAAACCAACACTTCTGAAACAGCTCTAACTTAATTAAAGTTTAGAACTTAAAGCCCTAACACATCTTTTCCTTGTTTGAAAACAATATCAATGGGCAACCCTGTGGCATTCACCCTGTCGAGGTCGCTGCGCAACTGGTCAGTCATTACGCCATCTCTCTCAATCCATGCTTTGGCAGCTTCATAATCACCATCGCCCTGAATAATGAGAATTTTTTCCAGCAAAGATTCCACAGCTGCTTTCATCTCATCAAAGTTCACCATGTAGGTACCATCCTCCTGGTAAACAAAAGCGTCATTGTCAGCAAAATATTTCATGTTCAACATATTGGCCCTTCCGTGTGCGCTGGCAGCACCAAACCGGCTGGAACGGAAAATACCCGCAAAAAAAGTAACATAGTTATTCATTACTTCACCACTGGTAATTTCGCCCATTTCATAGAGCTTAGTCACCAGGTAAAGCCCCATGATATCGGCTTTGGCCTCTTCAATGGCAGAATAGTATTCACGCAAGGCTTCGCGCACAGGACCTCTGTCGTTAATGGTTTTTTTTATTCCCATGCCGTGAGCTACCTCGTGGAAAGTAGTGTTTTCGAAGAAAGCATCGAATGTAATATACTTGCGCTGGCTTTCATCGATCAGGATATCGGTAATAGGAACAAGAATTTTGTCAAACTTGGCCTTCATGGAGTTTTTTAGCTGCAACTTACGACTTCCAACGGTGAGGTGGATATGGGGGTCGTTGGGAAGGTTGATAGCAATGGTTTTAGTACCCGCATTGCAGTCGCCTGCATAGTATATAGCATAGTAAACGTTCATATCGGCATCGGTTCCCGGTTCTTCAGCTCTATACTCCGGAGCAACAGGCAAGGCAGCCTGCAGCTGTGGAAGCATGGCATTGAACTTTTCCAGCTGCTCACTCCATTCCAGATCTTTCACCAGGATAAAGGCTTCGTGGGCAGCTTTGAGACCTAACAAACGATCTTCATAGTTTTCAATGGGGCCAACAATAAAATCAATATTGGATTCTTTCATGGCCATCCAGGCAAAGTCGCTGGGCTGATATTCATCGGTAAGCAAAGCTTCGGCACGTACTTCAAGATAATTCTTCAATCCAGGATCATCAGCCAGTTCTGCCGCTTTTCTCATCAGACGTGCCGCTTCTTCGTGCTGCTCTTTGTAGGCTTCTGAGTAGGGAATGGCAACCAGGTTTCCTTCATCATCACGACGTATTAAAGTATAGAGGCTCGTTTTGGTGGGCTCCTCCCATGCTTCAAACTCCTCGCGGGTCATATCCTGGGGATAGAAATTGGCTCCCAGGGGTTTGTCATCATAACCGGGCACAAAAGCACGGTTGGCATCCAGCCTGTCCCATGGGCCGTAATGAATTTTCGCATACTCACGGGCATATTCATTGTCAATGCGGTCAAATAATTCATTCTTATCACCGTAAGATTGCATCCAGAAAATATCATCCATGATATTGGCTGCCTGCATGAGTATGCGGATAATTTCCCTTTCATTTTCACTCAGCCAGCTCAGATCGGTGGTGAGGGTCACCTCTTCAAAATTAGCCAATCGCTCTTTCATATCTTCAGTTAATGGGTCTTGTTGGGGCGCACAGCTCTGAAAGCTCATCAATACAATCATTGCCACAAGTGCCATTTGAATAGTTTT
>SLPR01000448.1 GCA_007131895.1 Bacteroidales bacterium
CCAAAGATTTTTTTCGGTTTTCCGGGAACCCGGAAAAATATGCCTGCATATACAGAAACCCGTAGACTTTACTCATAAAACCTCAAAGTAACTTTGCCAATAGCCGTCAGATTTAGCTCAGGCATCACCCTGATAATCTATTAACCCAATAACTAAATATCTAAAAAATCCTTAGTTTTGCCAAAGTAAAAACCTTTAATTTTAAAACAATGCCCAATACACTTTATACTGACCATAAAAACGCAAAACAGGTAATTGACAAGTGTGAAGCATGTTATATAGGCATGATAGATCAAAACAATATGCCCTATGTGCTTCCCTTCAATTTTGGATATGAAAATGAAACCATTTACCTGCATTCTGCACCATTTGGGAAAAAACTGGATATTTTAAAGAACAACCCACTGGTATGCGTAAATTTCAGCACAGACCATTTGTTGTTTCACCGGCATGAACAGGTAGCCTGCAGCTATGGTATGCGCTACAGAAGCGTACTTGCATTCGGCAAGGTTGAATTTGTAGAAGATTTTGATGAGAAGCTGAAAATCATGAATATCATCATGCGGAAATATACCGGGAAAGATTTTGAATACAATGCCCCGGCAATCAACAATGTAGCAATATACAAGGTCAATATTGACAAAATTGAAACGAAAATTTCCAACTATTGATCCTTCCCGGGAAGTGGTTCAAACTTGTTAAGCGGCGCAGGATAAATTCTTTTTTGAGCCACTTTCCACAGTTCAATAATTATCAAGGCCGAAATAATTCCTACGATGGCTCCTCCCAGTATGTCACCCGGATAATGCACACCGAGGTAAATCCGGCTATATGCCTTTAGGGTAGCCCATATAAGCAAAACCGGGGCAATGTAACTGATTTTATCTCTGAGCAGGTGAATCATAAAAACTGCCAGTGCGAAAGAATTGGCAGCATGAGCCGAAACGAAACCAAATCTCCCTCCCCTACTTCCATTAACAATATGCACCAAATCAGCCAGATTTTCATCGCGCGAAGGCCGTAAACGCTGAAAAGCAACTTTCATAAACCCGGTAAGCTGATCAGTAATGGTTATCAGCAATGCAATAAAAACTAAAATCATCAAAACTCTCCATCCATAATGCTTAATACAAAACCACAACAACAGCATATACAAGGGGATCCAAAAAAACTTCTCACTGATATAAAACATTACAGGATCGAGCCACAGAGCATGCAACCCGTTGAAAAACAGAAATATGTCTCTGTCTAACTGCATTAAAAGCTCAAGCATATTTATCCGGGATATTTATTAAGGGAGTGTATGGATAACATTACGAATCTGTATTTTTTTCTTAGTCCTCCGGGTTTTGATTGAGTGTCTTCCAGAGGAGATCCTTTAATTCTTTTATCCCCTGCTGGGTATGAGATGATATCATTACGTAAGGCAGGTCCGGAAGTTCTACTTTTAATTCATCGAGCATTTGTTCATCGGCCATATCGCACTTTGTCACAGCCAGTAATCTTTGTTTATCCAGCAACTCAGGGTTGTACATTTTCAGCTCGTTGAGCAGCACATCATATTCCTTTTTTACATCATCACTATCCACCGGTATCATAAACAAAAGAACCGAATTTCTTTCAATGTGACGCAAAAACCTGTGTCCCAGCCCGCGCCCTTCATGTGCACCTTCAATAATTCCCGGTATATCAGCCATTACAAAAGACTTCTGGTCGTAATAAGGTACCATGCCCAGGTTGGGTACAAGGGTAGTAAAAGGGTAATCGGCAATTTCGGGCTTGGCTGCTGAAACCACAGAAAGCAAAGTAGACTTACCTGCATTGGGAAAACCTACCAGTCCCACATCGGCAAGTATTTTAAGCTCCATGATAACGGACAATTCCTGTTCAGGTTCACCAGGCTGGGCATAGCGCGGAGTTTGATTGGTGGAGGATTTGAAATGAATATTACCCAAACCTCCTCTCCCTCCCTCCAGCAGCACCACCTCCTGATCATGTTCTGTTATCTCGGCTACAATTTCGCCTGTTTCAGCATTCCGTGCAAGGGTACCCAGGGGCACTTCAACAATAACATCATTGCCCTGAGCTCCGGTTTTTCCCTGCCCCTTGCCTCCCGTGCCCGATTCGGCAATCACATGCCTTGTATAGCGAAGATGAAGCAAGGTCCATAAATGGCTGTTTCCTTTTAATATGACATGCCCGCCTCGTCCGCCATCGCCACCATCAGGACCACCTCTGGGAACGTATTTGGCGCGCAAAAAATGCATCGAGCCGGCACCGCCTTTTCCTGAACGGCAATATATTTTTATATAATCTACATAATTTGAAGCCAATGTTTTGGGGGTATTTAATGTAATTTACTGTGCTACTAACTTAATTATTTCCTTTTTCATCAGGTAATGTTCTATTACCCGGCTTATTCTTTCTGCAACAACCTTAACGGGAGCCATGCCACTTATACAGCAAAGCTTGCCTTGTTGCTGATAGTATTTTTTCAGGGGGAGGGTTTGCTTTTCATACACCTCCATGCGCCTGAGAATAATCTCTTCATTGTCGTCCAGGCGGCCGGAATCCTCTGCCCTTCCCATCATACGGCTGATAAGCTCCTTTTCATCCACCATCATAAAAAAAACGATACTGATTGGTATGTTCTTTTTTATCAATAACTTGTCGAGCATTTCAGCCTGATAAACTGTACGCGGGAAACCGTCAAACACAATACCTGCAGCATCCTGATATTGCAAAGCTGCCCGGTAGATTTTTCTCAAAACCATAAAGTCCGGCACCAACAACCCGTTGATCATATATCTGGCAAACTCATATCCGAGCTTTGTGCCTTTTTGTACTTCGTCACGAAAAAGCTCTCCTGAGGAAAAATGCACCAGATTATAACGGCAGGCCACCCGCAAAGATTGCGTGCCTTTCCCACTTCCGGGAGGACCGAATATTATCAGGTTGAGCATGATAATCATTATATTTTATTATCATAAAAGAGGAATTTGCCTACTCCTCAATTCTATAAATATCTGCAAGATTGCGCCCCAGACCATCATAGTCAAGACCATAACCCAGAATAAAATTACGGGGAATTTCTATCCCGATATAGTCAGGTTTGATATCCGTTCTTACGGCCTCAGGTTTAAACAGCAATGAGGCCACTTTCAAATGACTGGGATTGTATTGATTGAGATCCTCCAGCAAATGCTTCACAGTAATCCCACTGTCAATAATATCTTCAAGTATTACAACACTTCTTCCTCCAATGTCATCACTTAATCCAATAAGGGTTTTCACCTCTTCGGTTGTTTGAGTCCCCTTGTATGAAGACAAACGGATAAAGCTAATCTCGCAAATACCTTTATATACTTTCATCAAATCAGATGAAAACATAAATGAGCCATTGAGAACACATAAAAATAAGGGCTTTTCATCAGCAAAGTCTTTATAGATGGCATCTGCAATATTTCCTACTGCCTTCAGAATGTTCGATCTGTCAATATATTTGACAAAATACTTGTCATGAACTTTAATCCTGTGGGGTGTTTGTGTCTGATAAGTCATTTTACTGTTTTTTTCAAACCGCTAAAGTACAAAATTAAGCCTTTGCTAATGGCTCCGGCTGAAGATTTTATGAAAAATATTAACATTTGGCGAAAAAACAGAATCTTCTATGATTTGGTAAATAGTTTCCAGGTCAATTCTCAAAAGTGACGGGGAGAATGCAGCTCACCCCGCTACTAAAAAATACTTCATTTAGTCCTTAGGTGAACCCTGATCGCCACAGGAAGAAAACCCTTGCCCTGTCGGGACTCTAAGTTCCAGTCCGGGCTAATGCATAGAATTAATTACTTTTGCACAAAAGAATAAAATGCAAAAAATAGGACTACTCTCTGATACACACAGTTACTTTCACCCGAAGCTACCGCGAATTTTTAAGGACTGTGATGAAATATGGCATGTGGGTGATTTCGGTAATTGGCAAACCATCGAAAAACTCAAAAGTATTAAACCCCTCAGGGGTGTCTACGGAAACATCGACGGCACCGACATAAGAACAGATTTCCCGGAGCTGCTTAGATTTTGGTGCGAAGAGGTTGATGTGCTAATGACCCATATCGGAGGCTATCCGGGCAACTATGCACCAGCCATAAGGTCAATCATGAAAACAAATCCCCCAAAACTCTTTATCAGCGGCCATTCGCATATACTGAAAATCATTTTTGATAAAAAACACAACTGCCTGCATCTCAATCCTGGAGCTGCAGGCAGGTATGGTTTTCACAAGGTAATAAGTTTACTTCGTTTTACCATTGATGGCCCCAATATAAAAGATATGGAGGTGGTTGAACTCCCCAGGGAGAGCAAATCATAACTGATCCATAAGTTCCCGGATTGCCCTGTCAAGCTGCGGCTTTCGGTTGTGCAAACGGTCATGAAAAGTTTCCGGCACCACAATGTCGGGAGCCACACCGGTAAACTCCAGGTTTTTCCCATCCAGTGTATAACAGCCCCAGCTGGGCAAACGGCAAAAAGAACCATCCACAAAGGATTTTCCTGAAGTAAAAATTATCCAGCGATACGTCTCCATGCCAATAATTTTGCCCAGCTCCAGCTGCCTGAATCCTTCGGCTGTCATTTCAGCATCACTGAGACTTCTTTCATTGATGGTTAAAACCATGGGTTTGGCTGACGGAGCAAAATTGGGTTGGGGAGCCATTTCTCCTCCCCGGTATTTCCATGCCAGGTAAGGTCGTTGCGATAAAAACTGAAGGACATCATTATGCACATTCCCTCCCCTGTTGAAACGTAAATCAAACAGCAACGCATCTTTGCGTTCAGCATAAGTAGTCATGTCGATTAAAAACCGTTCCAGTGCCTGGCCTGACATGTTTTTCATGTAGACGTATGCAATCCGGTTTTCAGATTTTTCGCGAACATGTTCACGATTTTCTCTTATCCACTCATCATACAACAGGTTATTAATTTGCTCTGGTGTGTGAGAACGGGCAAGGATTCGCACCTCATCTCTACCCCTTCTGAATGTCAGTTCCAGCTCTTCCGGCCGGGAAGCGAAATAAAAGTACCGGTTGCGATTTTCAGTTTCACTTACAGAGACTCCGTTAACTGCCAGCAGAACATCGCCGGGTAATATTGGTTTCGCGCTCAGGTCAAGGTGCGAACCGGTTACTACTCGCTCAACCACCCATGGATTATCTCTCTGAAATAGAATTCCTGTTTCGGCCGTTTCCCCTTTAAAAAATGGCTCCTCCTCCTTTCCCGTGGCGGAAAAACCCATATGAGAGGCATTGAGCTCGCCCAGCATGTCGTTGAGCAAGGTCCTCAGGTTATCCCGACTGCGCAGATGCGGCAAAAACTGCTGATAGTACTCAAGGGTTGCTTTCCAGTCAACACCATGAAAATCTCCGTCATAAAAGTTCTCGTCCAGTGTGGCCCATGTTTCGAAAAACACCTGCGAAAACTCCTTCTTCAGGTTCCGGCTAAAGGTATGATCAAAGTCAATGGCGTCCATTTTATTGCCGTTGACATCTATTTTCCGGATATTCCCGCTTGCCAGTACCCAATAATTATCTTCCACCTTAACAATCAGCGGGTTCATACCCGGGCTTGGTCCTGCAATTCTTTCTGTCTTATCATCTTCAAAAGGTTTTAATTCTCTTTTCCACAAGGCCAGTTCTCCTTTGTCATGATTGGAGACAAAAAACAACACTTGCCCTTCTTTTGTCTTGTAAACCTGTGGGGACCATTGCACGCCTCCTCTCACGGGTATTTGCTCCCAGCGTTCTTCTATTCTCTCCCAATCAATCAAAATAGAGGGAGGAAGTGTATCATTCTCATTCTTTTCATCAAATAGTTCTGCAAATGCAGTTTTACGAAAAGGCCTGGCAAACCGGTGCAGGGCAATCCTGTAGATACTGTTTTGAGTATTGCCTGTGGGGTAGTGAGGATTTACCCTGTCAGAAGAAAAATAAATGTACTTACCACAGGGCGACCACCAGGGCTGACGCTGAGTTACGCCTGATTGGGTAAGATTGAACGTTTCTCCGGAGGCAATATGATGAATCATAACATCCTGTTCAAAGCTACGAATCGCGGTGAATAGAATATATTCTCCATCGGGAGAAAAGGTGGGATTGGAATTCTGAAAACCCCACAATTCATCGGTTACGAGCACCCTTGTGGCAAAGGACTCCAGGTCTGCCATTTTGACTTCGTTGCGTCCGGAAAGATAAACCGCTTTTTTCCTGTCATGGCTAAGCGCCAGCGCCCTGGAATTCTGCTCCTTGTTTTCTATCTGTCTTTCTCTTCCATTGCCATCGGCAGCAATGGTAAAAAGATTGGCCCAGCCATTGTTTGTGCGAATATACAGCAGAGATTTGCTGTCGTCAAGCCATTTCACTTCTAAAACACGTTCCCCGGAATGAACGGGCATCTGTCGCACAAACTTCCCCTCCATATCAGAAACAAACAACTCGCCGCGTGAAACAAAGGCAAGCTTTTTCTTGTCCGGGGAAACGTCAAACCAGGTAATGTTTCCCTTTATATTGAAACTCTGATCTACGGCCAGGTTGGGAGCCTGAAAAAGACGCATCTCCGGGGCAAAGGTTTCTCCTGTGGAAACGTCGTAAACATATAGCTGATAATCTTTTTCAAAGACCACAATGCTTCCGTCTGCACTTACCTGTGGCGAACGAATAGACCTCGGAAAGCTGGTTAGTTGCGTTTTTTTACCATCGCTGAAAGTATAGAGGTTGTATTCGTCATTGTATTCATCCGAAGCGAAGAATATATTTCCCCGCCGATCTATTGAGGGCCACAAATCCTGCCCTTCAAAATCCGTGAGGTTAATAAATTCGTCTGTGGCAGGATTATAAGACAAAATATCGGGCCGATGCTCACCTTTGTAGCGTTTACGTTGCGAAAACATAAGGCTTTCCCAGCTTTCGGTAAAGATAAAGGCGCCAGTTAAAGGGTGTTCTATCAGCTGATGTTCTATATTAAAGTAATGGTCAAAAAGCCGGAAGGGTGTGCCTCCATCAAGGGAAACCCTGAATACCGAACTCATATTCTCCCGGGAGGAATGGAAGTAAATGCTCCGGGAATCCCACGACCATGAATTGACCCCATCACCGCCCTGATGCCAGGTAAGCTGTCTTATTTCGCCGCCCCTGGCGGGCATCACGTGTACATTGGCATTTCGATCGCGTCTAGAGGTGAAGGCAATCCATTGACCGTCGGGCGAAAACCGGGGGGCCGAAACTATGCCATCCAGCGAAGTCAGGCGATATGCAGTTCCTCCCATAGCCGGCACCTGCCACAAATCATTCTCATAAACAAAGGCAACAATCTGCCCATCAGGCGATACTGTGGGATCAGAAATAAAAAAGGCCTGCGGATCTAAGGCCATTGAAAAAACTGTGATAACCAGTAAAGCTACCAGTGTAACAAAATATTTGCTGTTCATGTTGGTGGGTTTAGAATTTGTGGCGCTAAAATAACATTTTAAACTATGAACACCCCCTTCTTCCGCACTTCCACTCACATTTTTTTTACCCATAGATTTTTAAGGGCATAAAACATTACACCTTTATAAAATTTTTTATGTGAAAAAATA
>SLPR01000230.1 GCA_007131895.1 Bacteroidales bacterium
AACCCCATCAAGGGCAGCTTCAGGCTTTCCGGTTATCAGGCTCGTTCCTACACCAAAAATGTCAATGGGTGCTTTTTGTTCCTGTAAACTCTTAATGACGTATTCATCCAGTTGGTTCGAAACTATGATTTTCACATTTTCAAAACCATCATAATCAAGCATATCTCTTGCTTTTTTGGATAGATACGCTAGGTCACCGCTATCGAGCCTGATTCCCTTTAGGTTTTGCCCTTTGCTTCGCATTTCCTTTGCGACTTTAATAGCATTGGGAATGCCACTGGAAAGGGTGTTGTAGGTATCTACCAGGAAAACGCTGTTGTCAGGAAACGAATCTGCATAAGCACGAAAAGCCGATTCTTCATCACCAAAACTTTCTATGAAACTGTGGGCCATGGTTCCGGCATGAGGAATACCATATTGTTTGGAAGCCAGCACATTGGAAGTGCTGTTGAAGCCTCCTATTATTGCTGCCCTGGAAGCTTGCATTGCACCAAAAGATTGCGCTCTTCGAAGGCCAAAATCACTCAAAACCCTCTTACCAGCGGCAAATCTTATCCTGCTTGCCTTGGTAGCAATGAGCGACTGAAAATTGAGTACGTTAAGCAAAAGTGTTTCGATTAGCTGTGTTTCAATAAGGCTTCCCTCTACGCGGGCCACCGGTTCAAACGGGAACACTACGTCACCCTCCCTTACAGCATAAATATCCCCTTTAAAAGAAAAGTCTTTCAGATAGTCAAGAAAACGATTATCAAAACCAATATCGTGAAGAAATTCGATATCGGATTCCAGAAACCTCATGTCTTTTATAAACTGAAGAAACTCTTGCAGACCTGCAAAAACAACATATCCGCCTTTAAAAGGAATTCTTCTGAAAAAATAATCAAACCCTGCGGGTTTTGTATGCATTCCGTTGAGAAAATAAGACTGTGCCATTGTTAGCTGATACAAATCAGTATACAATGGAGATACCTGAGGGTTATAAAACATCCTTTTAATTTTTGCTGAGAATAAATTAGAGTTCTTTCAAGGCTTTTATATGCATATCATAGTCCCTTTCACTGAAAATTACGAGCCGGATTCTCTTTACAGACTTTAGCGAAGGCATTTTGCTATATATGGCCTTCAAGGCAACCGGGGCTGCCTCCTCTATCGGATAGCCAAATACTCCGGTTGAAATGGCAGGAAAAGCAATGCTGTCAAGTTCATACTCCTCACATAAATCCAGAGCATTGGAATAACAGTCTGCCAGGTATTTGTCATGGGGTACATCTCTGCCGTAAACAGGGCCAAGTACATGAATTACATATTTATTGGGCAGGTTATAGGCTTTGGTAATAACTGCCTGTCCGGGCTTGATAGGTCCTTTGGTTATCGCCTCTTTCTCCAGTTCAGGCCCGGCAGCTTTATGAATAGCACCCGCCACGCCACCACCAATTCTTAAAAAAGAATTGGCCGCATTGGCGATGGCATCCATGTCTTTTTGCATTATGATATCGCCCAAAGATACCTCAAGGCATGCTTTGCCATGTAAAATCTGTTCTTTTTTCATGATTGTTCTTTTTGGACTTTAACAACAAAAACCTGGGAGGTTTCATATTTGACAATTTTAACGGTTTCACCCTTGTCAATGTAGCCGGTTAAAGCCGTAGCATCATACACATCATCGTCCACTTCTACCTTACCACTGGGCCGAAGGATGGTATAGGCCACGCCGGTTTTTCCCAGCAGGTCACGCATCTTGATATTCACGGAAGAATAACCTGCAGAAGTGTCCTGTATTGTATTGAGCGACAGTGTATTTCCTAATCTGCCCTGTGAGGTTATCAGTTTTGCACCAATATAAAAGGAGGATGACAGTGAGAGGAAGAAAGCAATGATAACGATAAGAAATGCCTGCCCTACTTCACTTACAGGAACACCTGTAAAATCAGGTCCCTGATTACCCACCATGGCCAGAGCCAGACCGGAAATCATGAATATAATACCTGTTATACCTGCCACCCCAAACCCTGGCAGGGCAAAAATCTCCACTGCTACCAACACAATCCCCAGCACAAAAATAATGATCTCCCAGTGCGATGCAAGGCCTTCAAGATAGAGTGGAGCAAAATACATCAACGCAGCAGATGCTGCCAGAAGTATGGGAAATCCAACACCAGGGGTCTGCAGTTCAAAATAGATTCCCCCCAGAATAAGCATTATAAGCAAACCACTTACTATGGGATGAATCAGAAAATTGATTACCCTGTCCATTCCGGTAAGTTTTTGTTCAACAACAGTAAAGTTTTCGAAACCGGCAAGCTTGACTACTTCATCAATATTTTCAGCCATTCCTTCACAAAAGCCCCATCTCATGGCTTCAGAGGAGGTGAAAGTGAGCACTTTGCCTTCTTCAATTACTCCCTCAATTTCAATAGAAGGGTCTACCATGGCCTGGGCAATGTCGGGGTCTCTGTCTTTGGCCTCTGCTGTAGAACGCATCATAGAGCGCATATAAGATTGAAATTTATCAGGAACCACTTCCCCAGCTTGATCTACTACAGTGGCGGCACCAATATTGGCACCCGGGCGCATGTAGATACGATCGGTGGCAATGGATATTAATGCGCCCGCAGAAGCTGCATTGTTATCAATAAAGACCATAACAGGAATTTTGGATTGCATTATTCTTGTACGGATGGAATCGGCAATATCAACCTGACCACCGTATGTATTCATATGAATAAGAATTACATCGGCTCCCAGTGTATCAGCATCTTCAAATGCCCGCTGGGTACGCCGCAAAGCCGGTGCAGCAATCTGCTCCTTAATATCAAATTTATAAATCAGAAACTCCTTGCCTGGGTTTTCTTCGATAAGACGGGTGATTCGGTCTTCCCGTGTGGAAGAGTAAGAGGAAGATACCCCCATCAAAATGATTACAATCCAGAATAAAATCTTTTTTCCCATGTTTTTCCAGTATTAAGCGAATACGTTTGATTTAGTAAATGTTATTATTTAACAAGCAAAGCGGCTCATTGTTGCAGCAGTAGGTGGATTGAGCAACGAAATCAGTGACTTTTCCATACTCCTGTTGCAGTCCATTGAAAGAGCGTATTTTGCCAGGAGTTTTTCCCCTTGCGAAAATAAAAAGAAAAAGCCACTAAAACACGCTTTAAGCAGGGTATTTTAGTGACTTCTCCAAGTCTTATACTAAATGAGTTTTATTACTTGTTGTGATCCGCAAGAAACTTTTCCAGACCTATATCGGTAAGGGGGTGTTTCAGCAGGCCAAGGATGGACTCCAAAGGACAGGTAACCACATCAGCACCCGCTTCAGCGCACTTGATGATATGCATGCTGTTGCGTATACTTGCAGCAAGAACCTCTGTTTCAAAACCATGAATGGTGTAAATATTCACAATTTGCTGAATCAACTCCACTCCATCGTAGGAAATATCGTCAAGTCTTCCAATAAAGGGACTAACATAAGTTGCTCCGGCTTTGGCAGCCAACAATGCTTGTCCGGCTGAGAATACCAGGGTACAGTTGGTTTTTATTCCTTTGTCGGTAAAATACCGGATTGCTTTGATTCCATCTTTGATCATAGGTACTTTTACCACGATTTGAGGATGAAGTTCAGCCAGTGCAAGGCCTTCTTTGATTATGCCATCAAAATCGGTAGCAATAACCTCAGCACTCACATCTCCATCTACGATATTGCATATATCAATATAATGTTGCATAACCTTATCATGCCCCTTGATTCCTTCTTTGGCCATCAGGGATGGGTTGGTGGTAACTCCGTCAAGAATGCCAAAATCGTTTGCTTCCCTGATTTGATCCAGGTTGGCTGTATCAATAAAAAACTTCATAGGATATATTTTTAGGAGTGTATAAAAGCAAAAGGGTATAAAAAAAGCAAGCCCGGCATCGCACCGCTACGACCGCCTACCCTTGCTACCTTCCGGTCCTGGGGGAGTTCAGCAGGAGCTGGTCGTACCAGACTTGCGAGTGCAAAAGTATGAAAAATTGCCGACCTGACAAGCATCAGATGTTTTTTTTTGAAAATTTTATCAGGCCTGAATTACATTGTTGTGTTTTTTTCAAAATTATCGCGCATTAACATGTAGTATGTATAAAATCATTATTTTTGTCATGTAATTTCCCTGATTATTTTACCTTAATTAATTAATCATTAATGACCCAAACAATGGAAAATTCTGAAATAAAAAACTCTGGAGTATTACTTAAACCTGCCATTAATCATGCACTTATTATTTCTGCTGCATTGATAATTCTCACCCTGGTAATGTATCTTACAGACAATATGCAGAGCCGGACAGGTTCGTGGGTATCTTACGCAATTCTTATTGGCGGTATTGTTTATGCGTTGATAAACTATCGTAATGAAACCCTTGGTGGTTATATCAGTTATGGCAGAGTGGTAGGCTACAGTGTTGTTCTGGGGCTTTTCATTGGTATTGTTACCGGTGCCTTTACGTTCATTCTCTATGGGATTATATCACCTGAGCTTGTGGAAGAAGCCCGTTTGGAAGCAGAAAGACGATTGTACCGCAGCAATCCCGATATAGATTATGATATGGCCCAGGGAATACTTAAAATGCAATACTGGATGGTTAAACCTTATGTTCTGTTTATGGTTAGCATACTGGGTGGTGCCTTCCAGGGTCTTATTATTGGTTTGATATCGGGTATTTTTGTCAAGAAAAAGGATCCGAACGCTTTTGATGTTTAGGTTACATTGAAAAAATTATTTGGTTACATTAGTGACCGACAAAGAAATATTTGAAATTTAGCTGAAGATAGACTCCTCCCTCCGAACCCGCATTTTTGCAGGAGAGATCACGAAGTAGCAGCGAAGCTAAATCCCGAAAATTTAACCAAACACCAATTATTTGAATAATAATTCACGGGGCTGAATAAAAAGCAATCATAAAATGAAGCTTTTATTCAGCCCCTGCTGTTTTCATGGTTTTGCTCAAAAAATACAGACTACCAGCAAAACTATTCTTTCTCTATGAAGTCCACAGCAAAGTTTATTACATAGGATCTGCGCAAGCGAGGATGCTCTTCAATAGCAACTCCCACTTTTTGGTAGGATGGGTCCATTTGGTTTATTCGATGTCCCCTGTTTTTAACTCCATCATCTATCATCAGGCTCATAATGGCTTCGTGAGCATTGGTAGCTCCCCAGTGAAGATTTTCAGACAAGCCTTTGACCCATTGTCCATGTCGTGAAGCTCTGGCGTCCATCCCTCCCATGCCCTCGTGGCTGGCAGTACCGGTTTTTTTCATGTAGCGGGCATGGTCGGCCGAGGCCCTGCTCAGTCCTTTAGAAGGATATAACAATGGTTGCTGATCTGTTTCAAGATATTCAAGGTACAATTCTCTTACCGCTTCAATACCTTCACGTGTTCTTAACGGAGTTCGTCCCGGGAAACGAAACAGCGTACCGTCAAAATACTGCAGTCGTGGATAAACGTATAGTTTGGCATATTTGGGAGGATCATAGCGGGTAAGATTCATGGCAAGAATCAGGTTCTTCTCATCATCAGACAGGTAGTCAGCATCTTTGCCGGTATTGAGTTTTTCTGCCGGCCAGCCGTCTTCTGCAAGATAAGCTTCATATTCCGCATTGGAGAAGCCATCAAAATCCTGCAATTGCATGGAATCTCTTTCCTGGGCAAAAACAGGGGTAATGGATAGCAAGACAATTAAAGTAAATTTTGCAATGGCTATGGATAACGATGAATAGTTCATATGGTTATGGATTTAATTTTGCGTAATCTGATTGCGAATAAAATACATTGAATACAAATAACATAACCCCGTTTTCACCAAAAAATTATACGCCGGGCTATTGATCCAAAGATAATATGGAAATTAGAGTCTGAAAAAAATAATTATCTGATTATCTTTGCGGGTTGTTTAAGAAGGGGTTAAGGAAGCGCGTTTTCATAGGTTAATGCCTCCTTTTCCGGTTCTTACAGATAGTCAAATAAGTATAAAAAGACAAAACCCCTAATATTCATACTAACCGATTTTCAATCATGAAGGAACTTCCCAAGCAATACACTCCAAAGCAAACAGAAGAAAAATGGTACAAACACTGGATGGAAAAGGGCTATTTTAAGTCTTCACCCGACGAAAGAGAAGCCTACTGTATTACCATCCCGCCACCCAACGTTACGGGAGTTCTTCATATGGGGCACATGCTCAACAATACCCTTCAGGATGTATTGGTTCGTCGTGCACGTATGCAGGGCAAAAATGCATGCTGGGTTCCCGGAACTGATCATGCCTCCATTGCAACTGAGGCCAAGGTGGTAAACAAGCTGAAAGAAGAAGGAATAGACAAAAACACCCTCAGCAGGGAGCAGTTCCTCGAGCATGCATGGGAGTGGAAGGAAAAACATGGTGGAATCATCCTGGAACAGCTTAAGAAACTTGGAGCATCATGCGATTGGGACCGCACAGCTTTTACTATGGATGAAACCTTGTCTACATCAGTGATAAAAACCTTTGTGGATTTGTTTAATAAAGGGCTGATTTACCGTGGCGTTCGCATGGTAAACTGGGATCCCAAAGCCCTTACCGCACTCTCTGATGAAGAGGTAATACACAAAGAGGTTCAGTCGAAGTTTTATTATTTGCGGTACCTGATAGAAGGTACTGAAGATGAATACGTAACCATTGCCACCACGCGCCCGGAAACCATTCTGGGAGATACTGCCATCTGTGTGCACCCTGAAGATGAACGGTTTCAGCATCTTAAGGGGAGGAAGGCGCTGGTTCCGCTGATTAATCGTCCCATACCCTTTATTTTTGATGAATACGTTGACCGCGAATTTGGAACAGGAGCCCTGAAGGTCACCCCTGCCCATGATATCAATGACTATAACCTTGGGATTAAGCACAACCTGCCCACCATTGATATCTTCAATGATAACGGTACGTTGAATGAAAAAGCTGAAATCTATATCGGCGAAGACAGGTTTGTGGTAAGAAAGAAAATTGCAAAGGAACTGGAAGAAAAAGGCCACCTGGTAAAATTGGAAGAAATAACCAACAATATTGGCTATTCGGAGCGCACCGATGAGGTAATCGAACCTAAACTCTCTTTGCAGTGGTTTATGAAAATGGAAGAGATGGCCAAACCTGCTCTTGATGTGGTAATGGACGACACCATTAAATTTTATCCGCCAAGGATGAAGAACATTTACCGTCACTGGATGGAGAATGTTCGCGACTGGTGCATCAGCCGGCAGTTATGGTGGGGTCACCGTATTCCGGCCTGGTATCTGCCCACAGGTGAAGTTGTAGTAGCAGAAACTGCCCAGGAAGCGCTGTTGGTGGCCCGCGAAAAGTACAACAGCACCCTCTCGGTTGAAGAGCTTAAACAGGATGAAGATGTTCTTGACACCTGGTTCAGCTCCTGGTTGTGGCCTATTTCTGTGTTTGATGGTATTAACAAACCCGACAACGAAGACATTAAATATTACTATCCTACCGATGATATGGTAACAGCCCCCGAGATTTTGTTTTTCTGGGTTGCCCGAATGATCATGTCAGGCCTGGAATATCGCAAAGAGATACCCTTTAAGAATG
>SLPR01000092.1 GCA_007131895.1 Bacteroidales bacterium
AGACTCGTTGTCGGAGTTAAAGATCGGGAATCTTGGATAAGGCATCTGTCCTGATTTGTTTCGGGGATGGTCTACCAGCAGTTCTCCATTAATTCCTTCCAAAACTGTTTGGACACGCACCAGCGAATACCTCCCGCGGCTGTCAGGTTCAAAGGAACGCACCCTGAAACTCATGGAGTCGGTTTGAAGCAGTTCTATTTTGAACATATCATAATCAAAGAAAAATTCCTTTCCATAAAAGTCAAAAAGCCCCGACTCTATGCGACCATCGAAATACATATCCCTGTTTTTTTTCAATATAACTTGCTGGTTGTTAGGGTGCAGTACAACGTTTTTTTCGTTACTCAGGGGTATCTGCTCCACACCATACAGATGCAGGTCAAAGTTGTTCAAGTTAAGCCTGGCATTTACCGGAGCTGTGGAATTGATGCTGATAACATCGAAGTCGCTTCTGCCGGCATAGGAGGTTATATAATGAAACAATTTATTTCCCAGGGTTACTGTTTCATCATCCTGGTTGTAGGTAACAAACCCATCCTGCGAAAAAGTGAGTAACTGAGATGAAACGCTTGCTAAATCAGCCCTTAGATACCGTGCATATTCGCTAATGGGGAAAGTGTTTGAGCCGTATTCTCTTCCGAAGTTCCGCAGGCGTATCAGGGGGTGCAGTTGTGCCATTCCCTGCATTCGCATGTATCTTATGTCTGAGAAATAATCGTGAGATTCAAAATATGCCTCTCCTGTTTCACTGATACCCCTTATCATCCTGAGGTCAATCTGATAGGTGTCAATGTTCCAGTAAATGGCTTCACAATACATGTCCATTCTGTGAAAGGAGCTGCTGAAGGGGGCTTTGGAAAATCCCTTTTCGTCCCGCAGTAGTGAAAACTCCCTGGTGGAGTTGAGGTAGCGCATGTTTACATTGGGATGGAAAATGGAATCACCCGAAAGGTAAATACTCACAGCGGCACGTTGTGTTACAATCCTGTCGCTCAGAATGCTGAAGCTTCGTCCCCTTGCTGTAATAAACAGAGAGTCGGCTCTGTAAATATTGACGGTTGCCTCCCCATCGGCAGTACCCGATCCCAGAACTCTTGCTCCGGTCATGGTAAAGCCTCCACGGAAATCAATCCCTTTAAAGAGGTTCTTAATTTCATGTACCACCTGGTAAGATTCAAAACGCGGATAGCGTGCTGTTTCAGCATTCACTTCGGCAATGATTCTCTCAGTAAGTTTGCCCATGAGGGGTTCCTGAAAAAAATGCCTGTTGTAAAAAGTTGCAGAGTCTGCATCCCACCTGGCAGTGGCCATGTTTATGGCATAATGGCTCAGGTTGGCAAAAACGGTATCAGGATGCAGGTTGACCCTTTCCCAGGTTATTTTCCCTCCTTTCCCGTAAAATCTCTCTTCCATCAGGTGCAACTCACCCTGGGTGTTGTATATGAGCGTGCTGTCATCCTGGGCAAAACAAATCAGGTCGCCTCCTTTGAAAACAGCCCGTGCAAGGCCATCCTCGTATGTTAAAACGTAATCATTGTTTTTTATTTGCCACGTTACAATATTGGATTGATATAAGATGTTTTCTGTGAAAAGCTTGTTGCTTGCCTCCCAGTATCGCAGCAATCGTCTTTGGTTCTGGAGATTCATCAGAGGCTGAAAACTTTCATGCCAAACACCGAAATTGACATCTGCTTTTTTGGTTTTTAAAACATTCAAAACTCCTTTTAGATAGGAGGCCTGCTCGGGCCAGGGGCGCAGGCGCAAAACCTGCATCTCATTCAGGGTGTTAAAAATCCACTCTTTCTGTGGTTCTATAAGGGTTTCGCTCCTCCAGAGCACAGTAAAGCTGTCCACCATTTCCTGGGCTTTGAGTCTTTCATTGCGATCCAGATTGGCTGTAAAATAATCTAACTGTCTGATAAACTCTTCATCATTATCCCTTGTAAACTCTATGCGTTGAGCGTATCCCTGCGAAATGAGGAACAGGCAAAATACAATGAAAACCCAGGGTTTTCCGGAAAGCAGGTTGGGTTTTATTTTTGAATGATTGATCCTCATAATACAAGGGTTGGGTTTTCAGGGTTGCTTGATTATAGTTGGAAGCAGCTAAGCTTTTCAGGGACTGCTATTTGGAGAATTTTACGGCTACCCATTCTTTGTTTTTCTTGTGCCCGGTTTCTTTCATCCCAAGTTCCTTAGCCAGCTTAACAAGCTCTTCCATGTCCTCATGGAAAAAACCACTGATAAAGAGCAATCCGTTCCTTTGCAAAACATCTGCGTAGATCCGCATGTCTTCTTTAAGAACGTTTTTGGTGATATTGGCAAGAATAATGTCAAATTTTTCACCTCCAATACAGGAAGCATCGCCAAGCATAGCCCTTACATGGGTTGTTCCGTTTTTTTGAATATTTTCAAGGGTATTTTCGTAGGCATAGGGATAATTGTCAATGGCAAGCACTGGCCCGGCCCCTTTCATGGCTGCAAAGATGGCCAGGATTCCTGTGCCACAGCCCATATCCAGCACTACTTTGTTGGTGAAGTTGGTTTCAAGCATCCATTGCACCATCAGTGTGGTGGTTTCATGGTGTCCTGTTCCGAATGACATTTTAGGTTCGATGACAATCTCGTATTCATAACCTTTGCGCGCCTCATGAAAAGGTGCCCTGATGTAGCATTTGCCATCTACATCCACAGGATCAAAATTACTCTCCCACTCCTGGTTCCAGTTGCGGCTGCTAATGGTTTTCCAGGAAAAATCAAAGGTAACTTCGCCTTCCTGAACCTCTTCCAGTTTGATGGTCTGAAGCATCTTTTGGTCAAAATCAGCTGAGGGAATATAGGCTTTGAAGCCTTTGAGGGTTTCCTCAAAACTTTCAAAGCCTATTTCTGCCATTTCTGCTATCAATAAATCAGACCAGGGTTGTGTCGGTGTAACAACGGCAGTAACCTGTATATAGTCAGTTGAGTTCATATCAGAATGATTGAATAATGGTGCAGAAATCTTCTGCTTTAAGTGATGCTCCTCCGATGAGTCCGCCATCTACATCTTTATTGGCAAACAGTTCAGCAGCATTTTTTGCGTTGCAGCTGCCACCATAAAGGATGGAAGTATTTTCTGCTACTTCATTATTGTATTTATCTTTGATCAGGCCGCGAATATATGCATGCATTTCCTGAGCCTGCCCGGGTGAGGCGGTTACGCCTGTTCCAATGGCCCAAACGGGCTCATAGGCAATTACCACTTTGGCAAATTCCTCCGCTGATAACCAGAAAAGTCCTTTTTCGAGCTGCTCTTTCACCACCTCAAAATGGTTGCTGGCATTTCTTTCTTCCAGCACTTCACCGCAGCAATACATGGGTGTAAGTCCTGCGTCCATTGCCGCTTTTACCTTTCTGGCAAGCACCTCATTGGTTTCTCCAAAATAAGCTCTTCGCTCTGAGTGACCCACCAGTACATTGAGGGCACCTGCGGATTTAATCATTGAAACGGAAGTTTCGCCGGTAAAAGCTCCTTTCTCTTCAGTGTGGCAATTCTGAGCGCCCGTGCTCAGTCCTTTAAGCCCCTTTACTGAGTCCGAAACAGAATACACATGCGTGAAGGGGGTAAACATGATGACTGCGGGATTACCATTGAGTTTTTCCAGAGGATTATTCTTTACAAAATCAGCAATTTCAGCGCTCAGTTGCAAACCTTCCTGCACGGTAAGATTCATTTTCCAGTTTCCTGCAACAATTTTCTTTCTCATTTTTTTCCAATTTTAGGTTAGGTGAATAATACAATCGTACGCTGATAGCTTAAAGGATTTTGCAAAAGCAGGCTGCTTACAACCGTAAAACCTTGCAAAAATACTAAAAGTCCAACGCCAAAAACTACGTAAAATTATTGAATTTCTGCATGATGACCACAGTAAAACCGATAGTTTTTACTGCAAACGAATCCTGGGATCGAGAATTCCATAGATAATATCAACTATAATGTTGACCAATACCAGCATAACTGAGATAAGTAAAACTGCCCCCATGATCAATGGGAAATCATAGGTTTCCAGAGAATCAACAATTACTACCCCGATTCCTTTCCAGTCGAAAACGTACTCTACAAAGACGGCTCCTGCCATCAGCGAGGCAAACCATCCGGAAATGGCAGTAATAACCGGATTCATTGCATTTTTCAGGGCATGCCTTGTAATTACTCTGTAGAATGACAATCCTTTGGCTTTGGCAGTGCGGATGTAATCCTGCGAAAGCACATTTACCAGTGAGCTTCGGGTTAGCTCGGTAACAATTGCCAGAGGTCTTATTCCCAGTGTGATGGCCGGTAAAATGATATTTTTCCACTGAATATATTCTCCCCGCCCGAAGTCGTCAACCTCCCAAAGGCTTCCGCTCATGTTCAGTCCGGTATAATCGCCAAGTACAAATGCAAACAGCCATGCTATGATAATGGCAGCAAAAAAAGAGGGTAGCGACATACCTGATACTGACAACACCAGGATGGCCTTTGCAAAAGGAGTGTTGTTTTTTATGGCAGAAAAAATTCCCAGTATGATGCCCACCAGCATGGCGAATCCAATAGAAATGGTGGCCAGCAGCAAGGTATTGGGAAAGGCAGTTGCCAATACTTGTGTTACAGGACGGTTGCTTTGATAAGACCGACCCAGATAAGGGCCTTTAATCACCAAGCTCACACTGCCGGCCTTTAGTATCCTGAAATAATTGTACTTTTGGTCATCAAGATAAAAAAAGCTTTCTGGTTGTTCGTGTTTGTGGAAAGAGAGCGGAGACAGATCGTTAACGTAATTGGCAAACCTGACAGGTAAAGGGCGGTCAAGTCCCAATTCGTTGCGTATGGCTTCCACTGATGCTATGTCGGCCCGCTGACCCAGCATCATTCGGGCAGGATCTCCGGGCAATACATTGAACAGAAAGAACACTACCGTTATTACCCCCAGCATAACCAGAAATCCGTATCCTATTCTTTTTGACAGAAATTTTACCACAATACCTGTTGGTTTAAATCAATATACTATTACCTCCATTGAAAGGTTTGGCCTTCAATGATGCAGGGACTTTACGATTCCAGGTCCAGTTTGATCAGAGCAAAAACACCGTAATTGATGATGTCATAAAAATTCGCGTCGATCCCTTCAGAAATAGTAGTCTGCCCCTGGTTGTCTTCAATTTGTTTGATGCGCAGCAATTTCATCAGGATAATATCAGCCAGACTTGATACTCTCATTTCTCTCCAGGCTTCGTCGTAGTCATGGTTTTTGTCCTGCATGAGCATTCTGGCTTTGTCGTAATAATGGATGTATTTCTCTTTTGCCTGTTCCGGGCTAAGATCTGCCTGGTTGGCGTGGCCCATTTCCAATTGTACCAGCGCCATAACCGAGTAGTTTACAATACCTATAAACTCAGGTTTGATCCCTTCATTGATTTTTTGTGTACCTTTGTTCTGTATTGAGCGAATGCGCTGGGCTTTGATGTAAATCTGATCAGTAAGCGAAGAGCTGCGCAAGATGCGCCAGGCACTTCCGTAATCCTGCATCTTTTTAAAGAATATTTCAAGGCAAATTTCTTTAATTTGCTCAAATTGCTGATTGGTTTTCTCTTCCTGACCCATATAGTTATTGGTAATTATTGTTGAAAGTAAAAATTTGAATTACTTTATTCATGTTGCAAGATACGTTTTTTGAAACAAAAAATACGCTCAATTGCAGGGGCAAAATTATAAATTTATCCGCACCTGTGGTAATGGGAGTGATTAATGTGGGGCCCGATTCATTTTATGACGGAGGAAAGTACCGTACTTCATGGGATATCATTAAGCAAGCGGGCAAACTGATAGAGGAAGGAGCCGCTATTATTGATGTGGGAGCAGCCTCTACCCGGCCCGGAGCAGCTCTTGTGGATCCCTCCGCAGAAAGAAGATACGTAATGCCGGCTATTGAAACCCTGGTGAAAGAATTTCCCGATGCAATTCTATCGATAGACACCTACAACGCCGATACCGCCCGTGAAGCCATAGAAGCCGGGGCGCACATTATCAATGACATTTCAGCGGGGGAGTTTGATTCCAGGATGTTTTCTGTTGTGGCACAGTGGCAGGTGCCTTATGTGATTATGCATATCAAAGGTAAACCTGCCAATATGCAAAAGAATCCTGTTTATACGGATATTGTAAAAGAAATTGCCGGTTATTTTGCTGAAAAAATCTTCAGACTAAGAGAAGAAGGAGTACACGATATCATCATCGATCCCGGGTTTGGTTTTGGGAAGTCATTGGAAGACAATTACAAATTGCTCAACAAGCTGGATTATTTTAAAATTTTCGAACTTCCCATTCTGGTGGGGTTTTCGCGAAAATCTATGATCAACAAAGTGTTGGGTACCAGCCCTCAGAAAGCCCTCAACGGAACAACTGTACTTAACACCGTGGCCTTGCAAAAGGGTGCCGGCATTCTGAGGGTGCACGATGCCCTTGAAGCTGCACAGGCCATTCAGCTTATTCAAATGTTGCATGCCCAAAATGACTAGTTTTTTCATGCTTGACTCATTACATATGATGTTTCCTGGTTTGTATACGTTTTTTATGCCATTGTTTATTCATATTCGTTTGCTGGATATTATTGATATCCTGCTTGTGGCAATTTTAATTTATTATCTGTATAAGCTTATAAGGGGAACCGGGGCTTTGAACATCTTTCTGGGAATAATTTCCATATACATATTCTGGTGGCTGGTCAGAATTTTTGAAATGGAACTCCTGGCAGAGATTCTTGGACAGTTTATCAGCGTGGGTGTGCTGGCGCTTATTGTTGTTTTTCAACCCGAAATTCGAAAGTTTCTGCTTATACTGGGAACACGAAGTTTTCTCAATACAAGGTCCAAATGGTTTTTCAGCAGATTGTGGCATTTTGAGAGTCCCGCGGGACTTCCTATCAATGATATTGTAGGAGCATGTGAAGAAATGTCCGGTTCCCGCACAGGGGCTTTGATTGTTATTACCCGGGAGAATAAACTCGATATTTTCATGGAAACGGGAGAAATCCTGGATGCCCGTATCTCAAGACAACTTTTGGAAAGCATATTTTACAAAAACAGCCCATTGCATGATGGGGCGGTTATCATTTCTGATAATCGTATCAAAGCTGCACGCTGTGTGTTGCCCGTATCTGAAAGCACCCATTTCCCAGCATATCTGGGTTTGCGGCATCGTGCAGCTGTTGGTGTAAGCGAACAATCTGATGCCCTTGTAATTATGGTCAGTGAGCAAACAGGCCGGATCTCATGGGTAAAAGACGGAAAGCTGAGAAGAAACATTAAACCGGTGGAACTCAAGGAGATCCTGGTGAAAGAGTTTACTGCAGATTATGAAAAGAAGAAAAAATAGTGGTACTAACATAAGTGTCCGGTTGATTTATTTAGATCCAGCCTCGCTGCTACTGCGTGGTCTTTCCATCACAGCCAGGCTAAATGCCTGTTACTCCGATCCTGCACATGCGGGAGAAAGGTCTTTCTTCAATATTTTCGAATTCGTAAATTTAACCGGACATCAATGAATTTTTAATTAAA
>SLPR01000076.1 GCA_007131895.1 Bacteroidales bacterium
ACCCAGGAAAAAATGGCAGAAGCGGCCAGTGACCATGGTCTTACCCTGGAAAGACCCAGGAAAAAATGGCAGAAGCGGCCAGTGACCATGGTCTTACCCTGGAAAGATTTAACCAGATTGCCCGTGCCAACCAGATTGGTGCACTGCAAGGAGGTGCTTTTACCGATGAAGAAGTGGAAGCATTTATCAGCCTCGGACCTAAAATCAGCCAAATTCAGAGAGATCAACAACAGCTTGTTCAAAATCAACTGCAAGAGTTGGGATTTACTTCAGAGTCCTACCAGGAAATTCTTACAGAGTACCGTCAGGATGCAGACCTTCAAGCTTATGTAAGAGAACTCCTTCGTGAAAGAAGAAGACAGGAAATTCTTGAAGAAAGAAGACGTGCAGCAGAAGAAAAAGCTGACGAAGAAGCTCAGAACTAAAAATCTATACGATTTATAAAGCAAAACCGCCTCAAGAGAGATTTTGAGGCGGTTTTTTGTTTCCAGTAAATAGTAAACCATGATGTATGTACTATTATATTAATGCCCGCACCACCATGCGGGCCTGCATTGTGGTCAGATGACTTTCACCTCCTCCGAACAGTATGTTGTCCCATGCTAAGAAGAACTCCCTTTATAGTCAGGACATGCTGAAGTTATACCCTGACCTTCCCTGTTAGGGAGAACTCCAAAATCATTGGTCACCTTTTGAAGACCCGCCCGTTTTTTTACAACCCGATTCTGAAATAGGAGGTATAAAAGTCAACTCTTGCCAGTATTTCGGACACAAGAAGCAGAACAAAGCCCCAGAAGTATTTGGAGGTTGCCAGGGTTGCCTGAGGTTTTTGTAACGAACCGAAAGACCCGATAATGGCTGCCACTCCAATTACCAAAAGGAGCCATCGGGCTGCTATTAAAAATCGGAAAGAAGATTGTGCTTCGAAACCAATATTTGTCAAAGCAATTGGGTCAGGAGAGGAAAATATTGCTGCAGCAGCTGCCAGCAGCATGCCTGCAAAAATCATCCCGCCGAAGGTCATCATGAATACAGGTGGTCTCTTGCGGATATCATTTTTGCGAATCAATTCTGCATATACTGCCAGAAACCCTGCCGGGCCTGTCAGAAAAACCGTGGCATAAAAAGCCATCATCGTGCCCGGGTTATTCCATGCCGGTACGGTAGGGATCATATACAGGCGGCCCATGCTGTAAATATAGTATAAGCCGGCTATTACACCCAAAGCCATCAAAACGTTCTGAATACGGGGTGAAAAGAGTTTAAAGCCGGAAACTGCCAACTGCAGGAAAAGCAGGAGCGCAAACAGGGAGGCCATGAGTATTTCACGGCTGAGCCATGACTCCCGAAGGTTGCTCATTGCGTAAACCGACGAGAGGGGAGCATTTAAATGCAGAAAAGATATTACCAGTGCCAGCAGCATAGTTATAAATGCTGTTGTAACACACCAAAGGGTGAGTTTTTCTTTGTTGATGGGGCTATCTGCAGCTAAAGATACCCGGAAAATAAAGACACTCATCAGTAATCCTGCAGAAAACTGACTGAGCAGGGTGAAAAAGACCAAAGACCATTCTACACTATTCATTTTTTACCTCTTCCTTGTTAATGATTTGCCACTTGTTTAATTGCGATGCCGACGGATGGGGTTTGATGGCCAGGGCCGGCCGTGTAAATCTGTTGGGCGGTAAGGGATAGACTTCATTGTTTATTCCTCCTTTTTGCTTCATTTTTTCAAAAGAACCAGCCTCCAGCACCCGCATCGGGCAGGAGCTTACACAGGATGGAAGTTTCCCTTGCTCAATATAATCTGCACAAAAGGTGCATTTGGTCATTTTACCTGTTCTTTTATCCAGGTGCAGCGCACCATAGGGGCATGCCCATTTGCAGTATTCACAACCCATGCAACGTTTTTCGTCAATGAGTACCAGCCCTTCTCCATTTTTAGTAATTGCCTTATTGGGGCATTTCTTCATGCAGATGGGGTCTTCGCAGTGGTTGCATGACAAGGAAATGTTATAGGAATGCACCCCTGATTTCCAGTTATGGTCTTTTTGCTGCCAGCTGCCGCCGGCAATTTCATAAACATTTCTCCAGCGCAAACCCACCGGAAGATCATGTTTGTCCTTGCAGGCAATCTGGCAGGTTTTGCAACCCGAGCATTGAGAAGAGTCAAAGTAAAAGGCCCATTGTTCCATAATGTCGTATGATGTAGTTTTCTTTTTTTACTAATAATTGCCTCGAGAACTATTTTTCGTTTCAGCCTTTCTCCACTTCTACCATAATGGTATGCTGTGCATTGCCAAAGGCAAGCGGTGTCCATCTGTGAGAAGTAAGAACATTGATGTTGCCACGTCGGTCAATGCCATTTTTATCGGGTTTCCACCAGGCTCCCTGGGGAATGTTTACTACCCCGGGCATAATTTTCGGCGTTATGCGGCAGGGAATCATGATCTTGCCCCGGTCGTTGTAAACCAGTATCTCATCTCCGTCTTTTATTCCCCTTTTTTCTGCATCAATGGGGTTGATGAATACCCTTTGGGGGAAGGCTTCCTCAAGCCAGTCAATACCATCGTGAGTGGAGTGTACCCTCGACATGTAATGATGACCCAGAGCCTGCAGCGGAAAACGTTTGGCTTCCTCTCCAAAAGGACTTTCCCACTCCTGAATGTATTTGGGAACGGCAGGAATAGTGTCGGGTTTGCCCATATCGAAGAGGGTTTTGGAGAAAATCTCAATTTTCCCACTGGGCGTGTTAAGCGGATTGGTTGCGGGGTCTTCCCTGAAACCTGCAAATGCAACGGCAGGCTTTGTAACGGGCAGCGTGTAAAGACCGGTATTTTCTGCAGTCATTTTGTCCAGATCGGGGATGTCAGGAAACCGGGTGTTTTTGTATCTTTCTACTGCCCATTCAATCCAGTCTTTTTCGCTTCGGCTTTGGGTAAATTCTTCTCTGACGCCAAATTTACCGGCAAGTTCCGCACAAATCTGGTAATCACTTTTGGTTTCAAATGGAGGCTCCTTAATTTTGGGCCCCAGGATTACTTCATCGCCGTATTTCCACCCGTCCTGCAAACCCCAGGTTTCAAACTGTGTGCAGACGGGCAAAATCAAATCGGCAAACTTTGCCGTGGGGGTCATAAACTGATCCTGCACGGCAATGAATTCTACCAGTGAATGATCTTTAAGGATTTTTGCTGACCGGTTGGTGTCGGCATGCTGGTTGATGAGAATATTGGAGGCTACGTTCCAAATCAGTTTAATGTTGCTCTCCAGCTTGTCAGTGCCACGTAATCCCTCCTCAGGCCCCATTTCAGTACCTCTCAGGATGGCTTCAGTCCAGAGAAAAACAGGAATGCTGGCACTTACAGGATTTCTTCCGGTAGGAAAAACATTCCAGAAGGGGCCGCCATCATTGGCTTGCAGGGCCAGTCCACCTGCCCAGCCACCGGGTATGCCCACATTGCCCGTAATGGCGGGCAAAACACAACCAGCTATTACCACCTGCTCGCCATAGGCCCGGCGTTGCATTCCATAGCCCTGGTAAAGTACCGAAGGTTTCTGGGTAGCATACTCCCTTGCAATCCGGCGAATGGTTGCTGCCTCCACACTGCATATTTCTTCTGCCCATTCAGGTGTTTTAGCAATGCCATCCCGTGTGCCGAGTATGTAGTCCAGGTAGCTTTCTTCATTTTCACACCCTTCAGGCATTTGGGATTTGTCGAAACCTACTGTGTATTTCTCTATAAACGCTTTGTCGTGAAGATTTTCGTTGATGATGGTATAGGCCATGGCACTCATCATGGCCACATCGGTACCGGGTCTGATGGGTATCCACTCATCGGCCAGGGCAACTGCGCTCATGCTCATTCTTGGGTCAATGCAAACCACTTTCGCCCCGTTTTCTCTTGCCTTCTTGATGAAGAACTCACTGTTGGTGCCATCGCGCATTTCTGCCGGGTTCCAGCCCCACATAATAATGTATTTGCTGTTGACCCAGTCCTGTCGTTGATTGCCTGTAACGGAGGTGCCGTAAACATAAGGTGTAGCTCTTGAAATGCAGGCCCAGCTGTAGCTGTTGTAGTATCCCAGCGAACCCCCCATCAGGTTCATCAGCCGGGCTGCAGTCTGTCGACCGTTGATCTGGTTATAGCTTCCTGTACCGTAGGGGACCAGAATTGCTTCATTGCCATATTTTTCTCTAACCCTGAGGATTTCCGATGAAAGAATATCCAGGGCTTCATCCCACGAAATACGCTCAAATTTCCCGTCTCCGCGCTCACCTACTCTTTTCATAGGGTATTTGAGCCGGTCGGGATGATACTGGCGGCGGCGGTAAGATCTGCCGCGGATACAGGCCCGCAGTTGTGGGTCTTCCAGGGTATCATTGGGGCGGTCATCTGTCTCTACGCGGGTTATCATGCCATCTCTCACGTGCAGTTTCAGCAGGCATCTGCCTCCGCAGTTGTGCCCCGGACAGGCCGCTCTGATAATCAGGGTGTCTCCCTGTACCTCCATGATTTCTGCAAAAGAATCTTCCTGTTTTCCCAGGCAACCTGGCAAAATGCCTGAAAGTATTACTCCTCCTCCCAGCAGCGTGCTGAGTTTGATAAATCCTCTGCGATCAACTGCAGCAGCCAGGGGAACCGGTTGTAAGGGGGCTTTTCCGTTTTCGTTGTTCATGTATGATGAGGTTAAGCATATTATGGTTCTAAATTATAAAAAATAAGGCGATTGCCCCTTATTAAATGGGATTATCGCCTTATTTGTATGTGGATTGATTAAAAATAAGAAATCAGAAAAAATAGAATGCCGTAAAAATCAGGCGGGTATTGGCAACTTCCTGATGATTTCTGACAATACCATTGCTGTCGGGATTACCGTATGCTGCGGAAGTGTATTCAAGTTCTGTGGAGAATTGCACTCTTCCCGAAATAAAAGAAACCGAAGGGGCAATGCGGTATAGATAAGCAATGTTGTGACCACGACCGTAGTAACTGCCTGCAACTTCATCGCTGGCTCCGAAATTATGGGCATACCCTCCAAACAAACCTACCTGTATATTCTCGCCATAGACAATATTTCCCCAGGTCATCAGATGGTTAAGGGGGGTGTAGGTAACGAAACCTGTTTCAGGGTCAATGGAGCTTTCGGCATATCCCCCCATAATCAGATGTTCAGACATGTTCTGGCCCCATATTGCTTTTGCTTTCAAGTCCCAGCGATCAGGATTGTGGCGTATATAGCCCATGAAGGCATGAGTGGAAAGTGCTTGGTCAGTTTTAAGAAAAGATTCGGTAACCATCCGGGGCCTGATAACCTTGTAGTCGGCAGCCAGGCCGGCAGTAGTATAGTTGTTGGTGTATATAAACTGCAAATGCAGGTTGGGTATTGTACTGTTGCGCAAATACTCCGGGGAGGTTCCCAGCGGACCGTCACTGGCATTGTCGCGCTGGGCAATAGCAGCAAACAGCGTTTGCAGGTTGCCGCTTTTGAATGTAAGACTTACCAGGGGATTCCTTATAAATGGTTGAAATGGCGCGCCGGTATTGAGTGATATAACCGTGGGAACTGCTCCGGTTGCAAACATGGGATGCCAGTACTGCCCGAGCATCAGGTAGAATCTTTCCCATTCAAGTTTTACGTATGCGTGCCGTAGCCGGAATCCATTAATATCAGAATTGGTAACACCTGAAAAATCTGCTTCAATAAGCCCGGAAGTTTTGGCATTGAAAGCATCAGGGCCGCTGATGAGTCCGGTAATACGGCTTGTTATGGCAGAAAAGTTGAAAGAAGGATCTCCGTTCAGGTCCACACCCCGGGCATCCGGAAGAATGTTGGCAGGCAGGAGAAGAAATAAATCTTCCCTGGCTGCAATTACTTTTCTGCTGTCGTACCAGTAATCAGTTTTTACAAACCCACTGATTTTGAAATTTAACGCCTTCTCATTTTCATCCTTCTCCTTGTCTTCAGCAGGTATTGTTTCTATACCCCGTCCAATAGTGAAGGAAAACAGGATTGCCAGTAAAAGCAATAATTTTTTATTCACCTTGAGATTGTTTAGAAGAAATAAAACTTACCAAAGGGTTCACAGAAAGAGAAATCAGCATTCCGATGGTTCCTGCCTGTGGTGAGGGCAGCCCTATGAAGTATAAAATCAGGCATACTGAAAGTCCGCATATCCCTGAGGCCAGTGCTCCTGCCCTGGTAACTTTTTTGTTGAGTAATCCCCAAATAAATGGTCCAAGGAAAAATGAACCCAGGGCTCCCCAGGATATTCCCAGGATAGCAACAATATGGTCGATTTCTGAATAAGCCAGCAAAATGGAAAGTACAATAAAGGATGCACTCATAATTCTCATGAGCAGGGTTAATTTTTTATCAGAAACATCCTTGTTGATAAATCCCTGGTAAAAGTCCTTGACCATGGTGGAGGAGGAAACCAGAACCAGAGCAGCAAGTGTAGACATGGATGCAGAAAGGATCAGGAGAAGGATGATCACATTAAGTGATGCAGGAACTACTGATACAAGCAATTCGGGCATGATAATGTCAAATATTGGGGCACCTGTTTCGGTAAATGCACCGGGGTTGGTTTCCGGGCTCAGGAAAATCCTTGATGTTGCACCAATAAAATATGCAATACCTCCGATGATAATTGCAAAAATGGTAGAAGCAAACATCCCTTTTTTAACGGTGGCCTTGTCTCTGATGGCAAAGAACTTTTGCATCAGCTGAGGCATAGCAAAAGGGGCAAGGCTGGTGAGCAATACCAATGACAAAAGCGGCCACCAGCCGGGAGGGCCTATGGCACTGGTAAGTCCTTCGGGTTCAATGTTGCTAAGGTTGAAAGTTATTTGCTGCAGCCCTCCACCCTCATGCAAAGTGCTGAAGAACAAAATGATGACACTAACAACCATAATCATTCCAAAGATCATATCAATTAAAGCCATTGACTTGTATCCCCCCAGCACCATATATATTCCTGTAAACAATCCCATAGTTACAAGAGCGTGCCAGTACTGGATGTCGAAATTAGAGGTGAACAGATAGGAGAGCCCCATGAATACAGCTGCACTGTAAGGAATCATAAATACAAAAATTACAATACTTGAGAGCAGTTTTAAAAAGCCGGAGTTGTATCTTTTATGCAGAAATTCCGGTACGGTGCTTACCTGGTAGTCTGCGGCAGCCTTTTTAACCCGCCAACCCACAACCCACCATACCAGCAAAACACCGATGAAGGAATTAAAAAATGCAATCCACAATCCGGAATAACCAAAATTCCAGCCAATATTACCGGCGAAACCAATAAACAAAACAGCACTAAAATAAGCAGTACCATAAGAAAATGCGCTCATCCAGGGGCCTACATTGCAACATAAAAGAAAAAAGTCATTGAATGATTTTGTGGCCCTTAATCCACGGATGCCCACCAGTATTATCATCAGGGCATATAGGGATAAAACTATTATTTTTATGTCCATTTATTCGGAGTTATTAATTGTTGAAGTCTTATTAGAATTTAATTTATTCTTTTACACTCACTACTGTCCG
>SLPR01000558.1 GCA_007131895.1 Bacteroidales bacterium
CCCGGTAGAGTATTATCCGCTGGCGGCACCTCTGAAAAGTGTAACAGAATTGAAAGCCGCCCTGATGGACATGGATGGCACCACAACCACCACCGAAGTGTTGTGCATCTATGCCCTTGACCGGATGGTGCGCCGCATGAGCGGCTTGCTTTCGCCTGAACAGTGGGAAGGAGTCGATCATGAAAAAGATTTACCATACATCATCGGCAACAGTACCACCAAACATGTGGAGTACCTGTTGACTAAATACGAAGAACTGATCAAAGAGGAGGAGATTGCCAGGGAGTTTATCCGGGCCGCCCGCTGGACAGTTGTCCATGGTATGGATGCCCAGCGTAAAGCCGAAGTGGTGCAGAACATCAAAAAGCTGAATCTCCATGAGATGCTGACAGCCATTGAGGAGGGTATGATGGATGATGAGCTGATAGAACGATTTGAGGGTAAGGTTGCTGTTTCCGGTTTTCATACCATTGTAAACCTGGGGATTGATATTTATTACGAAACCTACCACCGGATTCTTGCTTTGCTCAAAGAAGGAAAGTCTGCAGAAGTAAGAGTGCAGGTTTTTGGTCATGCGGATGCGGAAGAAAACCTGATTTCTCCCATGCCCGGTATACCGGTGCTGATTCCATTGATGAAGGGTTGGCTGGGAGAAGAGGCCGGACTGATGGCCGAAACCCTCTTTGCCGACTATGAGAAAAGTACCGGAAGAAATCTGGATGCAACCCGCAGACAGATGCTCACCAAAGAACTGGTGAGGTTAGGTTTGTATTTTGAAAAAACGCCTCTGAAGCTGGGGTTGGTTACTTCTTCCATTTTCTATGAAGCCGATATTGTGATACAGGAGGTTTTGCAGGTGATGAAGCAGGTGGTGGAAAACAGTTTGCTGAGTGAAGAGAGAAAGAACCGGATTCTTGATGCTTACCAGGATTATCAGAACATTTATGATGCTTTCGTAACCGCTTCCGACTCCAGCGAAATCAGGCTCAAGCCCCATCGCGACCTTTATAGCATCGCACTGCACAAAACCGGCTTAATGCCTTCAGACTTTGACAAAGTCATCGGTTTCGAAGACAGCCAGAGCGGCACCGTAGCCATCCGTGCTGCAGGCATCGGCTGCTGTATTGCAGTACCCTTTGCCCAGACCCTTTCGCACGACCTGAGCGCAGCTACTCATGTATTGCCCGGTGGTGTCCCCGAGGCAGTCCTGGATTATGGGCTGTTCCTGCAAAAGAAAAGCTGAAACCCATATCCGGTAATCTGAAACTTAACAATCCAACAATCCAACAATCCAATATATATGAGCAATCCGAAAGACGTTTTCCACATAATTTCCAATACCCACTGGGACCGCGAATGGCGTTTCCCGGTGCAGCGCAACCGCCAGATGCTGGTGGATATGATTGATGCGGTTTTGAACATCCTGGAAACTGAACCCGATTACCGGGCATTTCATCTTGACAGCCAGAGCATCGTGCTGAAAGATTACCTGGAGATAAAACCTCAGAATAAAGAACGCATCATTAAGCTTACCAAAGAAAACCGTCTGTTGCATGGTCCGTGGTATATTCTGCCCGAAGAGTTCCAGGTAGGAGGCGAAAACCATGTCCGCAACCTCTTGTTGGGCCACAAGGTGAGTCACCAGCACGGTGGGGTTTCCAAAATCGGGTACTCACCTTTTTCCTGGGGGCAGATCTCTCAGCTGCCGCAGATATACCATGAGTTTAATATCGACCTTATCATGTTTTACCGGGGTGTGAATTCCATCGACAGCCCCAAAGCAGAGTTTTTGTGGGAAGGTGCCGATGGTACACAAATGATATCTTCGCGTTTCAGCACCATGCCACGCTATAATTTCTATTTTTATATCTATCGCCCTGCGGTGCACAACGAAGGCTTCTTCGATGTGGAGTACGACTGGAAAAAAGGGACCACCCCTTTCCATTTCGCCGACCGTATGCAGCAGGATGAGGACTATTTTATCATTTCACCTCATACTGCCTACTACCCTGAAACCATTGAGTCTCAGGTAAACAAAATCATTGAAGACCAGGCGCATGACTTCACTACACCCCACAAAATATGGATGGAAGGGCATGACTCCTCCGGGCCCAACCGGCAAACAGTAGATATCATCCGCGACATAAAGGAAAAAATGCCTCATCTAAACGTGCAGCATTCCACCCTGGAAGAGTATGCAAAGGCCCTTGCCGAAACAGCAGACAAGGAAAGCCTGAAAAAGGTTACCGGTGAAAGACGCAGCGCCCAGAATAACAACCGTTGTGGCAATCTCTTCGGCTATACCACCTCTGCCCGCATGTACCTCAAGCAGGCCAACTTCGATGCCGAGCGATGGATACAGTATTATGCCGAACCGTTTAACATCTTCTCAGGTATGCTGGGTCGGGATATCAACGACCAGTACACCCAGACCGCGTGGGAGTTGATAGTGCAGAATTCTGCCCACGATTCCATCGGGGGTTGTTCATTGGACAGGATTCACGAAGATATGATGATGCGCTACAAGCACGCTGTTGAAATTTCCAAAGGAGTATTTGAAAGGTCTTTGAAAGCGATGCTGCCAAAGCTCAATACCGGCGTCTTCAGTCATCCCGATACCAGTGATATTTTTGTTACAGTGGTCAACGCCACCAACTACCAGCGCAGCGATGTGGTGGAGGCATTTGTGGATATTCCCAAAGCCCTTGACAAAGGTGATTTTGAAGTGTATGATGCAGAGGGCAACCTGATGGAGAAGGCCATTTTGAAATCGGAGCCACATCAGCCGGTGGTGGAGCAAATGATCAACCGCCCAATGTTTTTTGATATGGTGCGCTACCATGTGTGGCTGCAAACCGATGCAATACCTCAGTGGGGAATGAAGGTGCTCAAAGTGGTGCCTGTTGAAACCCAAAAAGAGAAAGTCGCAGAAAAGGATTATCTGCTGGAGAATGAATATCTGCAGGTTAAGATCAATGACGATGGCACCCTGGATGTATTGGACAAGCTTAGAAATACATCATACAACGACGTGGCTTACTTTGAAGATGAAGGCGACGCAGGCCATGCCTGGGTACTTACACCGGTAGAACCCCGCATCGGCACCAGGGGTCAAAAAGCTTCCGTTCGATGGACAGCCACCAGCGAGGTGTACAGCGAGGTGGTAATAACCCATCAGATGATGCTTCCCAAAGATTTGAAAGCCCGCCAGAACAATACCGGCGAGAACCTCGAAAACACGGTGGAGTTAAAGGTAGGTCTGGGAAAAACCCACAAACATCTCACGTTGGATGTGAAAGTAAACAACGTGAGTGAAAGCCACCGTTTGCGCCTGATGATCCCCACTGGTCTTAATGCAACCCATTCGCATGGAGAAGGGCAGTTTGACGTGGTTGAGCGTACCCTTGATCGCCCTGATACCTCCGGTTGGATTGAGCAGCCCATGTACGATTTTCCCATGCATCATTTTGTGGATATTACTGACGGGCAAAAAGGGATAGCTGCCCTCGTGGACGGACTCAAAGAATATGAGGTGCTGGCTGATGACAATAAAACCCTTGCCATTACCTTGTTGCGTACTTTCGAATACAAAATCAATCCCGCAGCACCCCAGGATTATTCCCATGAAAAGGGTGCACAAATGCCGGGTGAATCATCTTACAGGCTGGCATTGTATCCCCATGCCGGCGACTGGCAGCAGGGAGAAGTTTACAGAGAGGCCTTCCTTTTCAATTATCCGCTGCGGTTGGTACAAACCGGCAAACTCAATGGTGAGCTGGGTGCAGAAACTTCTTTGATGAAGATTGAGCCGGAAGAGCTGGTGTTTGGTGCCATGAAACTGCCGGAATCTGAAAAAGAAAACACTTTTGTGCTAAGGCTCTTCAATCCAACCGGTGAAACACTGGAGGGAAAAGTGACCCTGATGAAACCCATCAAAGCGGTGGAGCAAATCACCCTGGAAGAATTGCCTGTACAAAAGCTGACGGCAGATAATAACCATGCTTTCCAGGTGAAAGCAAAACCGGGAAAAATTATAAGTTACCTGGTGACGTATTAGTAAGAGAAAGAAGAGTCTATTCCGAAAACTCGTTTTCGGGAATTGGCTGCGCCGGGCTTCGGTTCGTGGACAATTGACTTTTAAGAGTGAACACAAAGAACAATTTTAAAACTATAAAATTCTGACAATGATTAAGAACGATTACGGCTATTTTACAGAAGATTTCAGAGAATATGTAATTACCAACCCCGAGACACCCCGTCCGTGGTTCAATTACATGTGGAACGAAAACTATGCTGGTCTGGTATCGCATGGAGGTGGAGGGTTTTCTTTTCTTGAAACTCCACGCGACAACCGCATTTCGCGCATGCGCTACAACTGTCTGCCCTGGGATCGCCCCGGGCGCTATATCATGCTTCGCGACAAGGAAACGGGCGAATACTGGTCGCTCAGCTGGGCGCCCACCATGGACCGCAAATACGATTTCTATGAAGCACGCGTAGGGCAGGGATATACCACTATCACCACCGAATACAAAGGGATACGTGCTGTATTGACCTACTTTGTCCCCCGCGACAATAACTGCGAAATATGGAAAGTAAAACTGATAAACCAGTCAGGGAAAAAACGCCAGATTCAGGTATATGCCTTCCAGGAGCTGATGATGGGCAACGCCCTAAACGATATCATCAACCAGCCCAACGACAAGCATTTTACCGATATCCGGTTCAATTCTGAACAGGAAACCCTGGAAGCCACACGCCGATATTGGGTACTTCAGCAAAAATCCGCTTCTGTTGAGCAACCCAACTTCGACTGGAAATACAAGGTCTATTTCTCCATGAACCTCCCCATTACCGGGTACGACAGCAGCCTGGACAAGTTTATTGGCAAGTGGAGATCCGAAGCCAACCCCGTTGCGGTTGAAAACGGAAAAATGTTCAATACCGAAATTACTGCTGGTGACCCGGTAGTAGCCCTGCAATCAGAAATCGACCTGAGTGCTGAGGGTGTCAAAAGTTTTTCTGTATTCATGGGTATTGAACACAAGGAAGTGGAGAAGCCCTACATGAGTCTGAAAATGGATCGGTACCAGGACAACGATTACATAGAAGAAAAGCTGGCTGAGGTGAAAGCATACTGGGATGATTACTTCTCGCATGTTAAGGTGAATACACCCAATGAGAGTTTCAACCTGATGCTCAACGTGTGGAATCCCTACCAATCGGCGGTTACATTTGATATGGCACGCAACTCAGGTTACTACCATGGCGGCTTGCTTTTCGGCACCGGTATGCGCGACCAGTTTCAGGATATCCTGGGGATGGTAATGGTGCATCCCGACCGGGTACGCGAAAGGCTGCTCAATGCCCTGCAATACCAGTTCAATAACGGCTCCACCCTGCACAACTTTTTCAAACTCACCAACCATGGTGAGCGCACACACCACTCCGATACCCCGTTGTGGATTCCCTTCGGACTGGTGGAGTATCTCAATGAAACCCACGATTTCACTATCCTTGATGAGGTGGTGAAGTTTTATGATGAAGGAGAAGCCACGGTTTACGACCACATGGTACGTGCCCTGGACTTTGCCATCAGCGAATGCTCCGAAAGAGGACTGCCCCTTATCCGCAAAGGCGACTGGAACGATACCCTCGACCATATCGGACCCAAAGGAAAAGGCGAAACCATCTGGGGAGCTTTCTTCCTGTGCTATGTGCTCGATAAAACTTTTGAGTTGCTCGACCATCGCAAAGACAGCCAGGTGAAAGACCGCTGGGAAAAAGCCTACAAGAAAATTGCTGGTGTAGTAAACGAAATTGCCTGGGACGGTAAATGGTTTGTGCGTGCTTTTCGCGATAATGGCCAGGTAGTAGGCTCCGACAAAATGAAGCAGGGGAAATTGTTCCTCAATACCCAATCATGGTCGGTAATTTCCAAAGTGGCCTCAAAGAAACGTGCTGACAGTTCGCTCACAAGTTGTGTAAAGCACCTGGAAAACAAAACCGGGATGCAGATTTGCTGGCCCGCCTACCGCGAGGTGGAGGACAATATTGGTCTGATTTCCCGCTGTGTGCCCGGCAAGAAAGAGAACGGAGCCGTATTCAATCATGCTTCCAGCTGGTTTGTGCTGGCGGGTATCATGAATGGCAATGTGGAAGACGCGTTCAGGATTTATGATAAGATGATGCCTGTAAACTCTTCCCGTGCTGTGGGGCTGGACAACTACGAAACCGAACCCTACGTATATTCTGAATATGTAACCAGCAAGGAACACGAAACCGAAGGACAGGCGTCACACTCCTGGCTTACCGGCTCTTCCGTATGGATGTACCGCATCGGGCTGGACTGGATCCTGGGCCTTCAAACATCGCTCAAAGGGATCAGAATAGCCCCTTCTCTGCCCAAAGCATGGGATAAACTCACTGTCACCCGGAAATTCCAGGGCAAAACCCTCAACGTAGAAATTGATAATTCTGCAGGTGTGAACCAGGGTGTGAAGGAACTCACCATCAATGACACTAAGATCGATGCCGAATGGATTGACGTGATGAAGTTTGAGGAAGATGTGCTGGAGGTGAAGGTCGTTATGGGGAAGTAAGACAGGAGACCGAAGACGGGAGACGGAAGACTGGAGAGGATGGAGACGGAAGCTCCGGTGGCTGAGCCTGTCGAAGCCCTGTCTCAACTCCATTCCTCAATACCGTATTCTTGTAGTTGCGGGGTCTGTGCCTCGCAACAATAGTTTACTAAATCACTAACTCATTCATCCATCAGCTCTCATGAAAGCACTGTTTATTGGAGACTCCATCACTGAAGGTTTTGACCTGGAGAAATTTTTCCCGGGCAAAGGGTATGTAAATCATGGAATTTCCGGCTACAGCTCGGAAGAGTTGCTTGGCGCCATGCACAAAGGCTGGTTTACAAGCAATCCTGATAAGGTGTTTTTATGCATCGGCACCAATGATCTGGCTCGCGATTACGACGAAGCAGACACCCTGGACACCATCCGGCGGCTGCTGGTGAAAATCCGGGAATTCACTTCTGGTAGCAGCAGTATTTACCTCATATCTTTGTTCCCCACCCGGCACAACCCACCCCGGCCCAACCCCGTCATCAGGCAGTTAAACAGCAAATTGCATGAAATGGCAGTGCAGGAAAATACAGGATATCTTCATTTAAATCCCTTTTTTGCTGACGAAAACGGGCAATTGAAGAGGGAGTTTACTGATGACGGCCTCCATCTCAATGAACAATCTTATGCGGTGTGGGCTGATTTGGTAAAACAGCTGGTAAACTTTTAGTCCGGGCCGGAACTACAGTCCGGACCGGACTTTGCTTTGTGCAAAACCGGTGAGGGTATGACTTCAGTTCATCCTCTCACTAAAATGCGGAAAGTTCGGCCGGGGCAGGGGATCTCAACGAGGTTAGTTTCTGCTCAGCGGGAAGCAGAATTGCACTTTGCAGCCAGTATGGGGTGAAGAACAGAAAGTACAGTGAA
>SLPR01000198.1 GCA_007131895.1 Bacteroidales bacterium
AAAATGGTTAATGGCCGCTTCCTGAATCACCTGGACATTCTTCATAAAAGAAAAGTAGCCGTAATCGGAAACCTGGTGCAGGAAATTCTTTTTGAGAAAGACGAAGATCCCCTTGGGCAGTACATCCGCATCAATGGAGTTTACTTTCAGGTGATTGGTGTCTTCACCCCTCTCAACTCCAACATGAATTTCGGAGGAGACAAAGCCCAGAACATATTTATTCCTTTTACAACTTTGCAACAGACTTATAATTATGGAGATGTGGTGGGATGGTTTGCCATGACGGCCAGACCTGATGTGCCGGCAAGTGTAATAGATGCTAAAGCAAGAGAATTGCTCAAAAGAAGACACAGGATTGCACCCCACGATCAGCAAGCTATACAAGGTTGGAACATGGAAGAAGAATTCAAAAAAGTATCGGGTCTGTTCATGGGTATCGAAGTACTGGTCTGGATTGTAGGTATCGGCACCTTGCTGGCCGGGGTGATTGGCATCAGCAATATCATGCTGATTGTAGTAAAAGAACGCACCAAAGAAATTGGCATTCAACGAGCCCTGGGTGCTACACCCCGCAAAATCATAAGCCAGGTCATTACTGAGTCGGTATTCCTTACAACCATAGCAGGATACATGGGGCTGTCTCTTGCAGTTTTCCTGCTGGAGATGATCAACAAAGCACTGGCTGCCAACCCGTCAGACAACATGGCCTTCAAAAATCCTGAAGTAGACTTTAACATTGCCATTACAGCCCTGATCATTTTGATTGTTTCAGGCGCACTGGCCGGACTCATGCCGGCCCAGAGAGCGGTAAGTATTAAGCCTATCGATGCATTGAGAGACGAATAAACAAATCAAGGCCCTGCAGGGCAACAAGCAAAGACAGATTCAACAACAAAATACAGCAAACAATAATTTATAAATCACAATTCACAATTAGCCATGAAAAAGTTTTTCAGAATCCTTATGTTAGTAGTAATTCTTGGAATTTTTGCAGGAACCATAGGGTTTTTGTATTCCAAGTCACAAACCAAACCGGAAGTGCACCAAACCACACAGGCGTTTTACACAGATATTATTCGCAAAACAGTAGCCACCGGTTCCGTAGTACCCCGCAATGAAATAGAAATCAAACCCACCGTTTCAGGTATTATCGACAAGATTTATGTAACGGAAGGTGAGATAGTAAAAACCGGACAGATTATAGCCCGGGTACGCATTGTTCCCAATATGGTAAACCTGAATACAGCTGAAAGCAGGGTCAATCGTGCCCGTATTGCACTGGAGGAGGCACGCATTAACTTTAACCGCCAGCAACAGCTTTTTGAAAGAGAAGTTATTGCCGAGTCGGAGTTTCTCCCCTTCCGCATTGCTTTGAACAATGCAGAGGAAGAACTTTCTTCAGCCGAAAACAACCTGCAGCTCATCCGCGACGGTGTCAGCAAAACATCCGGCGAGGCCAGCAATACCATTATCCGATCTACCATTGATGGAATGGTGCTGGAAGTCCCGGTAGAAATAGGAAATTCAGTAATTGAAGCCAATAATTTCAATGCAGGCACCACCATCGTTACAATTGCCGATATGAACGAAATGATTTTCAAAGGAAAAGTGGACGAATCAGAGGTAGGAAAAATCAACGAAGGAATGGAGCTGATTCTCAATATCGGAGCCATTGATGAGGTGGACTTTACGGCCACCCTGGAGCATATTTCTCCCAAAGGGGTTGAAGAAAGCGGTGCTATTCAATTTGAAATCAGGGCCGATGTGCAACTTGATAACAAACATTTTATCAGGGCAGGATACAGTGCAACAGCAGACATCGTGCTGGAACGCCGCGACAATGTGCTGGCACTGGAAGAAAGCGTGCTGATATTTGACAATGGAACTATTTATGTAGAGGTAGAAACCCAACCACAGGTTTTTGAGAAAGTGAAGGTAACCACCGGTATTTCTGACGGAATTAACATCGAAATCCTGGATGGCGTTACTGAAGAAAGCAAAATCAAAAAAAGAGTATAGCAACCTCACCCATAGAATGCAAGCGAGGCCGTCATTAAAATTGACGGCCTCGCTTTTTTATATGTTTATTATTTCAGACTGCTTTTCCATTGGGACAGGCAGATCTGCAGATTGCTGTTTGCATCAAAACAAACTTGCAACCAGCACAACGATAAATATTACAAGAAAAATGTAAAACAATACTTTGGCAATGGCGGCAAAGCCTCGTGCTATTGTTGTAAATCCCAGCAAAGCAAACAGCACTGCCAGCAGAAATGCTCCAATAATCCATCCTATCATGACAAATTGTTTTTAAGTTTTTAATAAAATATCATATACCAAATTTTAAGCCATACAACGTCTGTGCAATTGAATTCAACCACTGCATTCATATATTGCCCCTTTGATGCTGCATGAAAAAGAAAAGCACTAAACGACCTGATCTCTTATTGCTGTTGAAGAATTTAAACCTGAGAAGATCATCTCTTTATCGTAGCTCGCATTCTTTTCCAACCTGATTTTAACATTGCAAAACATCCCTAAAAACGCGGGGCCTGATATTTAAAATCGTAGATTTTTTTCACGGTTTGAGGAAAATGCTCCCCTGTTTAGAAAAAGGGATGTATGACAATAGAAATCTCCCAATACTTTTTCTATATCAACTCATTTATGTATTTTTACAGGCAATCACCAAAATAACACAAATGCAACACACTAACTCTCGCCCTGGTGCTTTGACACTTAAAAAAATCCTTTTACTTCTGCTGTTGAGTTTCCTGGCATTGAGCCATGCCTGTTTTGCCGCGCAGGCAGACCAGAAAATCAGGCCCTTAAGAAATGAAGCAATACAGTCCCCGTCAGAAAAGATTGAAAAAAGGGAACACCACTATCTTACAATAGCAAGGCTGCAACAAAGCCGGGAACTTGAGCATAAACGCACTGCCCACAGCCGTTTGTATGAGAACCCTGACCAAACCTACACCACCGTTTATTCATCTGACCCCTTGCACTACAAAGCCGAAGACGGCACATGGAAAGTGCTTATCAACAGCAATCACCAGAAAAATGAATTTGAAACCACAGAGGAGGAAGATTTTACACAAATAGGGTCCTGCTTCTTTCCCCAATACAACATTTCTTCTATTACCCTGCCTGTACCTGAAGGACACACCATTTTGAATACACACCTGGAATGGGAATTTGTTTCGCATAACCAGGCATGGAAATCGGAGCAACGTTCTTACATTTCAGGCCCATCAGGCCAGACACAGGTATTTCAGGGCACAGGAAACACCGAAGGAATGCAGAGTTACAGCACCAACAGCGGACTGGCCAACGGCATTTCAACCGGAGAAGTAACCCTTACGTTTCATGCTGCACGCACCTGGGGAGGCTCTGGTTGCAATACCCAATACAGTTACATCAATCGAAGGTATATTCAAGTAATACACGGAGATATAGAATTCGGCGATGGTGAAGTTGTTATCAACGAATATTCGGCTTCTAACAGACACATGACAGATGATTTTGGCAATTACGAAGATTGGGTGAAGCTTTACAATCCATCGGGAAACTTTGTTGACCTTACCGGATACTACCTGAGCGACAACCCCAACAATCCTGAAAAGTGGCAGTTTCCCGGCGGGATCCTCCCACCCGGAGGGCATTTACTGGTAATTTGTTCGGGCCGTGATGCCATGTCAGGGTCAACACCCCATACCAATTTCAGGCTTTCGCAACTCAAACCGGAAAGCATATTGCTATCGGATCCACAAGGCAACCTGCTTGAATCCTACGAGCTTTTTGTCACCCAGAACGGTCATTCCTATGGCCGTAAAACCAGCGGCAGTGAGAAATGGGGGGTGTTTGAGAATCCCACTCCCGGCTCCTTCAACATGGGCGCAAAAGATGATTATGCGGTAATGCCTGAATTTTCGGCAGAAGCAGGTTTTTACAATGCACCTGTTATGCTCACTATCACCACGGCCGAACCGAACGCGGCAATACGCTTCACAACTGATGGTTCAGAGCCCACTGCAGTTTCTTCCCAGTATTCCCAACCCATAGTTATGGATGAAACAACGGTAGTAAGGGCCCGAACCTACTCCAACGACGAAAATATTCTTCCGGGTTTTATAGAAACCAGCACCTATTTCATCAACGAATCACACGTTTTGCCGGTATTCTCTTTCAGTGGAGATGAGCTGTTCATCCTTTTTGGTGGCTCGCAGATTGAAACCATCGGAGCTTATGAGTTTTTTGATGAGAATGGGGTGTTTATTGACAAGTCAGTGGGTGATTTTGACAAGCATGGCAATGACTCATGGAGTTATCCGCAGCGCGGGGTAGATTTCGTATCCCGCGATGAATACGGATACAATGCTGAACTGAACCACAAATTTTTTGCTACCTCAGAACGCACGGGATTTCAGCGATTGATGGTAAAAGCTGCTGCCAATGACAATTACCCTTTCGAAGAAGGAGGGGCACACATCAGAGACTCTTACATTCAGTCCTTATCCCAGCTCATTGGGCTGGATATGGATGTACGTAGTTCCACTAATGTAATTCTTTACGTCAACGGTGAATACTGGGGTGTTTATGATTTGCGGGAAAAAGTGGATGACAAGGATTATACGGATTACTATTACGATCAGCCCCGGAAATACAAGGGAAGCGAAGAGTATATCCAGTTTCTGAAAACCTGGGGTGGCACAGAAGCCAAATATGGTGAACAAAAGGCCATCAATGACTGGAACCACCTGCGCACCTTTATTGCAGGCAACCATATGGGCGACTCTGTGAACTTTGCATACGTTGACAGCCTGTTCAACCTTCAAAGTCTGATCGACCACTTTGTATACAACTCTTACGTAGTTTCCCGCGACTGGCTCAACTACAACACCGGATGGTGGCGGGGAATGCACCCTGAGGGTGAAGCAAAACAGTGGCGCTACATCCTCTGGGATACAGAAGCGGCCCTGGGTCATTTCAATAACTACACGGGAATACCTGACATTACAGCCCATGCGCTGCCCTGCAATGTGGAAAATATTAACGTGGGCAATGGCCATGCACAAAGCCTTAAGAAACTCATCGACCAGAATGAAAATTTCAGACAACAATATGTGACAAGATATATCGACCTGCTCAACACCTGGCTTTCTTGCGACCATGCCATTCATGTGCTCGACAGCATGGTGGCGGTCATTGAACCGGAAATGCCCCGCCAGATTGCACGATGGGGTGGCAACATGCAAACCTGGCATGAAAATGTTCAGGAAGTCAGAGATTTTCTGCTGTTGCGCTGCGAATCACTTGTGCAGGGCCTTGTGCAATGCTACGATCTGGATGGCCCCTTCGATGTAAGGTTTTATGCTGAACCCGAAAACACCGGAGAAATCAAAATGAATTCCGTTTGGATTCCCTCCTATCCTTTCGATGCTTTTATTTATGGAAATATTGAGACAAAGCTGGAAGCTTCGGGATTTGGCCCCTATGTATTGAGCCACTGGACCATCAATGGCGACAGCATCCCGCCTGATTCCCTGTCTCAGGCAATTAGCCTCAACGTGCAGCAAGACAAGAACATCACAGCCCATTTTTACAATCCCAATCTGGATGATAAAGAACTGCTTTACTACTGGCATTTTAACGAGCTTGAAACTCCGGACGAAGATGTAAGAAGTATTGACGCAGATTTCAGTTTGATGGAAGGTACTCTGCCTTTGATGAACTATGAAGGATTTGGAGCGCGCGATATGGATGCATACAACACAGGATCAGCGCTAAACCTTCATTTTATTGAAGAAGCAGGGAAAGCAGCCCGTGTGAGAAACCCATCACTCAACCGTTCTCTGCTTTTTAACCTGCCAACAACAGACTACCAGGATATTGTTTTCGCCTATGCCACGAAAAGGTCAACACAGGGGATGCTCAATCATATCATTTCATGGTCAGCTGATGGAGTGAACTTTACAGAAGAAGGGTTGCCGGAATCTGTTTTCGCCATTGGCGAAGAATATGAAATGATTTCACTGGATTTTACCGATGTGCCAGCGGTAAACAACAATCCTGACTTTCACATCCGCATCAGCTTCGAAGGCAATACAGCCCAGGCAGAAGGCAACAACCGTTTCGACAACATTACCCTGAAGGGAAACCCATACACCGAAGTGCCTGTTTCTGTTTTACTTACAGATGTTCCTTCTGCACGGGTCTATCCCAATCCTTTCAGCAATGAATTAACCATTGAGGCGCAGGAAGGTATTACAAGCGTAAGGGTGTATGATGTTCCGGGAAACCTTCTGCTGGAAAAGGAAACCGGAGAAACCAAAACCTTCAGGTTGAACACTTTTGAGTTCCTGCCAGGGATGTATTTCCTTGAAATCCAGACAACATCGGGGTTTAAAAAAACAAAAGTTGTGAAACAATGAAAACCAGAGGTGTAAAAAAACATAAATTCCTTTGGATCGAACTATCTGCATATCAGCTTTGTTTACTTTTGCGACCAGAAAATCCATTTCAGACTGAAAAGATAAATGCAAGCTATCAGAAAAATTAAAAAAATTGCCCTGCTAATTACATTACCATTGGTAATGTGGCTGTTTTTTAACCAGGTGGCTTTCTGGCATTATCACATTCTGGAAAACGGAGTGGTTGTAGAACATGCTCACCCGTTCAAAAACAGCACCCTCCCCGGCACTCCCTATCAGCAGCATCAGCACAGCGATTTCGAGTATTCATTGCTCGCACAGTTAAGCATCATCACAGGCTTGCTGGTATTATTGCTCGTTTTGGGATTGTTTATCAACAATATTTCTGTTAGCTTGCCAGGTATTGCTGGCGCTGACATTCAACCAATTCACCTCTCTGTTTACAGGCTACGGGGTCCCCCCGCCATTTCCTGATTTATTCTTCAAATATCATTTTACTTACCGTCAGTAGTATCTCAACAGATAAGTCTTATTGATGTGTTATGTATTCAGGAAACAGGATCTTTCCCCGGAAGGATTGATTTTAAACAACACTATAAACAGAAATAAAATGAAAAAAATACAAACAACGCTTTTATTAACCCTTGCCCTGTTTTTACAATTTACAACACTCATTGCCAATCCGGAAGAACAGCGTCCGCCTACCGATGCCAATATTTTCGGACACGTAATAGATGCAGAAACCGGCGAGCACCTGCCTTTTGTTAACCTTCTGATCAAAGGAACGAGAATAGGAACCATCACCGATGCTACCGGTCACTACATCCTGACCAACCTTCCACCCGGAAAGCACACGCTAATTGCACAAAGCATGGGCTATGCCAGGACAGAGAAAGAATTTGAAGCCATTGAAGATCGAACCTTTGAAGTAGATCTAAAGCTGATACCCACAGGGATCAATCTTGATGAAGTTGTTCTGACATCATCCCCTACCGCCAGTGGATTCCGCTATCAACCTGATGCAGTATTTCTGGGAGAACAACTACAACGCCGCAGCGAGCCTTC
>SLPR01000560.1 GCA_007131895.1 Bacteroidales bacterium
AGCTGTTTCCGGCATGAATGGAAGCCCGGGCTGTGGTATTCCCTGCACTCTCCTGGCCCTGAAACACAGATTGGGTTATCAGGATATTTTCGGCAGAAACCAAATCCATGATTCTCGCACTGCTGCTGTTGGTAGCGGCAAAGGTCAGGTTTTGAAAAACCATGTTGCGTGCACCATTCAATAGTATTGTGTAATTCTCATTCCAGACAGAAGAATTAAAAGTAATGGTCACATCTTCAGCGTTTCCGGATTCTGATTGAAAAGCAACCCAATTCTCTGCAGTGCTACCCGGAAAATGGATGATTTCCAGCTGTTCGTTATAGCTGCCCGACCGAACTGAAAAAGTAACCGGTCCGGTAACCCCTCCCAGATTCAGATTGGTTACTGCCCGGGTTAGGTCTTCAAAATCAGGGCTGCTCCCTCCTACTGTATATTCGCCATTTAAACCCGTATAAACATCATCCACCCGGATTGTGTCATTCTGATTAAAGGCATCTTCCTGACCGTTGGGCATGCTGCTCCAGATTTTCAGATCGTAGCGGGTATCAATGTCAAAGGAAAATGACCCGATGGTAACATCGGTTTCACTGCCTGAGGGAAGGGTTCCTGTCCAGTTAAAAGCATCCAGCTCCTGTTCGTTTACCTCCCAGTTGATGGTCACAGAAGTAAGAGCCGCTGCACCATTGTTTCTGAGGCGTACGTTTACATCATTGGCACCTGTGTCAAATGGAACCGCAGGTGTGTTGAGGGCAAGAACACCCGCATCGTTGGCAGGTGGTATAATTTCGTTGGCACCGATGGAAGGGTTTTCTGTATCCCTTACCTCACCATCTATGTCTGTTTCCACACCCACGTAAACCCCTGCAGCTGCAAGCTCTACCCGGTTGGCATACAATTCCGTTTCAGAATTGAAATTGGGATCGAGCGACAAGGATGCAGCATCCTGCTGGGTAATTTCCTGCCAGTCTTCAAGGTTGTCAGCGATATTGTTTCCCATCCTTGCCAGTGCAGGTCCGGAAGTAAGATAATTGTTGTGATCAATAACCAGTCCGTTGGTTGTTCCCAGGTAAAGGGTATAGCCACCACCGGTATTAATGAAGTTGTTGTTTCTGATCTCGAGGTTATTGTTGTTGGAACTTTGAGCAGAGACAGCTCTTCCATTGGTTTCATGGGAGCCGGTAACCAGAATATTGTTGTGATAAATATCAAAATGACTATCATTCCAGTTCAATGAAATCCCATGGGCAGTGGAAGTACTTCCCACCCTGATGAAATTATTGGCAATCAATGCTCTCTGGTTTTCCGAAGCTGAGCTGTTTACAAAATAAATTCCATAACTTCCATTCACCACATTCATTATGTTGGCGAGTATCTCTTTTAGTCCAACGGAGTTGTTAAAAAATAAAGCGGTATAATTGCCTCCTTCAGAGAACAATGTATTTCCGGAAATGGAAAAACCCTCGTTTTGATTTATCTCTATTCCTCTGTAGCCTTGCGTTTCAAAAAGGTTGTCATGAATCTCAATGTCCGACGATCGCAATGAAGCATTTGCGTTCATATACACCCCGTAAGCGCCATCCTGGAAATGATTATCCACAATACTGAGTCCCTGAATATTGTTGGCATCGGCAAAAACCAGTGCCCTGTTGGTACTGGAATTGGTGCTGTAGGATGCTTTCAGCAAATTATTCTCAATAGTAATGTTGTGGGTATTTGATCCCAGGCTGAAAATCCGTGCCTGGGTAGAATGGGTTGCTTCAAAAGTCAGGTTCTCAAATTTCAGGTGCGATGCCCCGTTGATTCGTACCAGGTAGTTGGAGCCGGAAGCAGAACTGAAAATGATCTCCACATCTTCCTTGTTTCCTGTTTCTGACCGGAAGGTTACGGTATTCTCTTCCGATGTTCCCATGATGGCATTTATAATGACCTGCTCATTGTATTGCCCGGGCCTGATATTAAATATAACTTCTCCAACCACCCCTCTTGCAGCAACCTCATTTGCTGCATCCTGCAGGGAATTGAAATCGGGGGATGAACCTCCGATGGTATACCCGCCGGCCATGGCAGCTATAAGGTCCGATACTGAAACCGTATCGTTGCTGAACAGCTCATCTGCAACACCATTGGGGTTGGAAGTCCATGCATTAATCGTATAAACCTGATCATATTCGAAATCAAAAGTGCCCAGATCCACCGTTTGCAGCTCATTGGTCGACAGATTACCAGTCCAGCTCACTGCAGATTGCGCATTACCATTTACCTCCCAGTTGAGTTGCACCGATGTAAGGTTGCTGCTCCCAAAATTAAACAGCCGGGCCTGCACAGTCCTCTCTCCGGGGGCAAAAGGCATAACCGGATCCAAGAGGGCAACCAGCCCCGCATCGTTGTCATAGATGTCGCTTAACACAATCTGCCCCTGCGGCTTTCTATTGCTGATGGTGTTGGTATTCAACCCGCACGCTCCCGTATTGTTTCTGACAAACCGAAATCCATTGCTCTCAGTGTAATACCTGATAGTACCGCTATTGCTGGCAGCTTCCACAGGATCAAAACACATTTCTACCACTATATTGTCTTCACCGTTCCAGAAAAACGGTCGGGTTAATTCGAGCATGTCAAATCCACCTGCCTGCGGAAGATAACTCTCCGACTGGTAAACCACAACAAACGGCCCGTCGTCATGGGCCGATGCATCCGTAGCTGCGGTATGCTTCATGCGGATGGTAAACCCGGGGAGTTGGTATACCGGGGCAGTGTTTACGTACAAACCAAACTCCGTTATCAATCGCGGAACACCTGCATCGGATATTTCATCCTGGGTATAAACCCACTGACTGCGGATGCTTTGGTTGTTGATATTGATGGGCGATGCTTCACTGAGGCCGGTGGTAGAAGTACCACTGCCCAGCTGAACAGTTTCTGATGCAAACAACCCACTGCTGGTTGCAAGCTTAAACACCACTAACAATAAAAAAGACAGAATTATTCTTAATCGGAATCGGGGAGTAATGGATGGTTTCATAAGGTGTCGGTTTTGATTTGCAGAATGTATTAAGATTTTATCAGCTATATTTTGATTTGAACTTCTATTTTAAACATAAATTTAACTTAAATTTCCGCAAAAACAAACTTTGTGTGCGGTTTTTTATGTTTTGCCTTTCTTTTTTGTGCTTTTGTATTTTGCATTTGCGAGTCTTAATGCCTTTTTACATTTTTTATCAAAGTATGGGCCTAACAGTAAGTACAAGAAAAGAAGGGCAAAAAGGCCAGGGGGGAATGGTTAAAAAACATAATTTAACAAAAAAAAGCCAGCTAATGACTTAGCTGGCTTTAGTCCGAATGCTGCCTGAGCTTTACGGGGATAAATTTCAAACACCCATTGTTATGGGTGTAATCAGTAAAAGATTGATTGCTGCCCTGTTGGTAGGTTCCACAACAGGGAAGCAGTCTTCCTTTGCTATTTCACATCAAAACGATCAGCATCCATTACTTTTACCCATGCCTTCACAAAGTCTTTGACAAATTTTTCTTTGTTATCATCTTGTGCATACACTTCAGCATAGGAGCGCAATATGGAATTGGAGCCAAAAACCAGGTCTACGCGGGTAGCAGTCCATTTGGTTTCTCCGGATTTCCGCTCAACGATATTGTAATGGCCATTGGAAACGGGCTTCCAGTCATACCTCATATCGGTCAGGTTCACAAAGAAGTCGTTGGTCAGTGCACCCTCCTTGTCGGTAAATACGCCGTGTTTTGTACCACCATGGTTGGTGCCGAGCACGCGCATACCGCCTATCAAAACGGTCATTTCAGGTGCTGTTAAGCCCATGAGCTGGGTTCTGTCCAGAAGGAGTTCTTCGGGTTGTACAACATAGTCTTTTTTGACCCAGTTTCTGAAACCATCGTGAATGGGTTCAAGGTCGTTGAACGATTCGGCATCGGTCATTTCGTCTGTGGCATCTCCCCTGCCGGGGCTGAAAGGAACTTTGATTTTGACCCCTGCATTTTCTGCGGCTTTTTCAATGGCAGCAGAACCGCCTAATACAATCAGGTCGGCAATGCTCACTTTTTTGTCCAGCCCTTGCTGAATCTCTTCCAGTTTGGCCAGCACTTTTTGCAATCTTTCGGGCTCGTTGCCTTCCCAGTCTTTTTGCGGAGCAAGACGAATACGGGCGCCATTGGCACCTCCGCGGTAATCTGATCCTCTGAAAGTTCTGGCGCTGTCCCAGGCTGTATTGATAAGTTCAGTTTGCGTCAAACCGCTGTTGAGCAGCATTTTCTTCAGATCTTCAACTTCTGCTTCACTCAGGGTATAGTCAACAGTTGGAACGGGGTCCTGCCAGATCAGGTCTTCTTTAGGCACATCGGGACCGAGGTAACGGCTTTTGGGCCCCAGGTCACGGTGGGTCAATTTAAACCATGCCCTGGCAAACATATTTTCAAAATGCTTCGGATCTTTATAATACCGTTCCAAAATTTTCCGGTACTCCGGATCCATTTTAAGGGCCATATCGGCATCGGTCATGATCGGATTGCGACGTACTCCGGGGATATGCGCATCAAAGGGTTTGTCCTCCTCTTTCATGTTGACAGGTTCCCATTGTGATGCCCCGGCCGGACTCTTCACAGACTCCCATTCGTGATTGAGCAAAAGGTGGAAATAGGTATGGTTCCATCTGTCGGGCTTGCTGGACCATGCTCCTTCCAGTCCGCTGGAAACGGTGTCTTCAGAGTGACCTTTCCCTTTGGGATTTTTCCATCCAAATCCCTGCTCGTCCACGTCAGCTTCTTCGGGCTTGGGTCCCAGAATGGATGCATCGCCGTTTCCGTGGCATTTGCCCACCGTGTGACCACCGGCGGTGAGGGCAACGGTTTCTTCATCGTTCATGGCCATACGCTTGAATGTCATTCGAACATCCTTTGCGGTTCTCAGCGGATCAGGGATACCATCAACACCTTCAGGGTTTACATATATCAACCCCATCTGCACAGCAGCCAAAGGATTTTCCAGCGATTCGCGGTCCTGGTCATCTGAATAGCGCGATTTGGTAGGTTCCAGCCATTCTTTTTCTGCTCCCCAGTAAATATCCTTTTCCGGATGCCAGATGTCTTCACGTCCGCCGGCAAAACCAAAGGTTTTGAAACCCATGGATTCGTATGCCATGTTTCCGGCCAGGATAAACAAATCGGCCCAGGAGAGCTTGTTGCCATACTTTTTCTTGATGGGCCACAGCAGCCGGCGTGCCTTATCCAGGTTCACGTTGTCGGGCCAGCTGTTCAGGGGTGCGAAGCGTTGGTTTCCGGTATTGCTTCCCCCACGTCCGTCAGTGATACGGTAGGTTCCGGCACTATGCCATGCCATGCGTATCATCAGACCGCCGTAGTGTCCCCAGTCGGCAGGCCACCAGTCCTGGCTGTCGGTCATCAGTTTCTTTACATCCTCTTTCAAAGCTTCAAAGTCAAGCTTCTCAAATTCTTCACGGTAATTGAAATCCTCCCCTAACGGATTGGTTTTGGTATCGTGCTGATGCAAAATATCAAAATTCAGCGCATTGGGCCACCAACTCATGACCGACTTTTCTGTATCCGTATTGGCTCCATGCATCACGGGGCATTTTCCTTTTCTTGTTTTGTCCATTTGTGTACTTTTTTTGGTGAACAATTCGTTTTATTTGTTACAATATAAATTAAACAGATAGTTGCGTCCCTTCTGTTTTCAAAACTCAGAGCAACTTTTGCCCTGACATTGACAATATATACAATGACAAGCAGTGAAGAATTCACGTTGCTTATAAGAAGGGATTATTTCTGCTAAACATTTTTTGATGAGACCAAGATAATCAATTTATCAGATATTACGGTATTAATTACCTTTAAAATCGGGTGGGTGTGAGTCCGTGGGAGATAAATACTCCTATGGAATTTTATGACAACCCCGAAAGGGGTTGAAAAACAATAACTGAAAGAGCTCAACGAAGTTTATTTCCGCTCAGCAGGGCTGGATTCCAGCATTTAGTCCTGATCGAACGAACAAATTAACGAACCCCCTTATTCCTCCTTCATAATTCTTTCAAAACCCGGAAGCAGGAAGATACCAGGGTCGTCTCTCATCGCTCTCCCCATTGACCATTAAAAACTTTCTTTCCCCAGACACAGACGGTAAAAAGGAAGAAAATTCACCATCGTATCATTTACTCTCAATTGCGCATCAAGCCCGCGATTGACAATCCATGCCTCCGGAGGGCTATATTTCTCAATAAAGCTCCTGAATGACCTTGAAATGGTGGGCTTCTTCAATTCACCGAACTTCACTTCCACCGGCAACAACTCATTGCCCTTGTCGAGCACAAAATCCACTTCGGCTTTATCGGTGGTGCGCCAATAGTGAATGTTCCAGTTTTGTTTGCCGGCAAGTTCTTTGAGAAGAAGAAAAACAAAATTCTGGAAAATAAATCCCATTTGTTGGTTTTCAGTCAGACGACCCATCATGTTGAGGGCAGAATTCCTCAGTCCCAAATCATTGAAATAATATACAGGTGCCCGCGTAATCTCTTTAAGTTTGTTGGAAAACCAGGGTGTGACAAGACTAAGGCAAAAGGTTTTTTCAGCATACCAAAGATATTTTTTCAGGGTAGGTACAGAAACATGAACTTGTGAGGCCAATTGTGTGAAATTTACCAGCCCACCTGTTTGAGCTGCCAGTATCCTGATCATCTGCTGAAACACCTCCGGTCGCTCCAGCTTTAGTAAATAAACCAGATCTTTCTCTACATAACTGCTGAGGATTTCGGCCATGATTTTCTGCTTTTCACCCTGAAGTTTCTCTGTAACCACCCGGGGATACCCTCCAAAGTTGAGATACTCCTGTAACAACACCAAAGTTTTTTCTTTCTCTACTTCAAAAAACTGTTCAGTTTTGGTTTCGTAATGATACTCTGTTTTATAATGCACAAATTCTCTGAAAGAAACCGGCATCATCTCAAAAATTCGCTTTCTTCCCATGAGCGATTCATGAATTTTTTCTTTCAGCTCTGTACTGCCCGACCCGGTAACAACAAATTTGAAGGGAAGTTTCCTGTCATACAGCCCTTTGAGAAACAGACCAGCATCATCCAACCGCTGAATCTCATCCAGAAAAACATACCCGGATTCTCCCAGTTCAAGGTTAATTTTCTGCAACAATAGTTCCTGACTTTTAAAATAAGGGCGGTGCGAATCTATATCAAGGTTTAGCAACAACACCCTTTTGTCACGGCCGCGCAACGCGGCTTCTAAATTTTCCAGCAGTGTGGTTTTTCCCACCTGCCTCGCCCCGGTTATCAAGGTTATCTCCTTTTGAGAAAGATGCCCCTCAATTTCCTCACGAATATCACGTTTAACTTCCATTTAATTACCGTTTTACCGGGTTAAAATTAAACATTATTTATCTTTTTATCGGGTTAATTAAATTGAATTTTTCACTTTCTGCCCGATAAGCTGCGTTCGG
>SLPR01000231.1 GCA_007131895.1 Bacteroidales bacterium
CAACCCTTGAAGGATTTAACAAAACAAGGGTAACACCCAAAACACCAAGGATATTCAATTAATTGATATTTTGCATATACATATTTAAGCCGGTAAATTTGCCGGCTTTTTTTGTTTACTGTTTAAGAATTTTTTAGTATTTTGCCTCCAGGTTCATCGGGTCAAACCATAGAATCACGAATCTTTTTCCAAAACAAAACCTACAGACATGGAAAAGCAAAAAAGCACTAAAAAAGCCGAACCGGCGGCCAAACAACCCAGAAAAGTATTACATACCCGGATTATCGACGACGTATTTACCGATGCCGTTGACACCGTAAAGCCCAGATTTCATGTAAATATTGATGCCTACCTGGAAAGGCTGTGGGAAGCAAGTCCCGATTTAAGCCATATCATTAAGTCAGCGGAAAGTTTAGAGGAAGCAAGAGACCAGATTTACACCTATCTTGAAAAAGCTGAAAGGCGGATTTTTGCTGTTGATAATGATTTGCATATCCTTGAAAAATCAACGGTGCGCGAGGCCATAAGGGTTCTGAAAAGTATTATGGGTCCTGTGAATGAATACAGAACCAAATTTTCGGCCCTGGAAATGCTTATGAAACTGGCGCACAATGATAAAAAAACACTTTCAGAAAAGGAGAAAGAAAATATTGCACCGGGTTTTATACTGGAATTTATCAATCTGTTCAGAGGCATTGAAGGACGTTCCAATATTTATTTCGAATCCAAACAGGCAAAAAAAGGGATTCCCGACTTTTTGCAGCTTTCAGGAAGAGCGGCATCAGAAGCACGCACCAATATTCTCAACGAGCTCTCTTCCAATATGCAAAAATATTTGCGCAAATACCCCAGTGGTCTTGAGGAAGATGTAATACAATGGCGAAAAGCCAACAAAAAACGGATACTCAAATATTTCAATGCCGAAGAAAAAGACTGGGATAACTACCAATGGCATTTGAAAAATGTAATCAAAGATGCAGCCCCACTGATTGATCTTGTTGAACTCACAGAGGAGCAAAAGGAAGCCATCAACCGGGCCATCAAAAACAAAATTCCTTTCGGCATTACCCCCTACTACCTGAGTTTGATGGACAACAAGCTCAACATTGGCTATGACCATGCCATCAGGGCACAGGTAATCCCCCCACCTGACTATGTTGACATGCTTATTGACAGCAAAGAAAACCGGGGCATCCAGTTCGATTTCATGGGTGAGCATGACACTTCACCCGTTGACCTGGTAACCCGCAGATATCCGGGCATTGCCATCCTGAAACCTTACAATACCTGCGCACAAATTTGTGTGTACTGCCAGCGCAACTGGGAAATTGATGAAGTGCTCGATCCCAAAGCCATGGCACTTAAAGAAGAGATTAAGCAAGCGCTGCAATGGCTTGATGAGAATCCGGCGGTGGGTGATGTACTTATTACCGGTGGCGACCCATGTGTAATGAATACCCAAACACTCAAAGAAATACTGGAACAAATTACAACAAAAAAACAAGTGTACCGTATCAGGCTCGGCTCCAGAACCCCTGTTGTTCTGCCACAGCGATGGAACAAGGAGTTTGTGGATATGATTGCCTCTTTCCAGATTCCCGGAAAAAGACAAATAAGCATCATCACCCACTTTGAACACAATTATGAAGTTACCCCGGAAGCGATGGAGGCCGTTCAGCGAATCCGCAAAGCAGGAATGATGGTATATAACCAGGAAGTGTTTACCGTGGAAAACTCGCGCAGGTTTGAATCGGTAAAACTGCGACTGGATTTAAAAGCCATAGGTGTAGACCCTTATTATACTTTCAACATGAAGGGCAAAGAAGAAACAAAGAGGTACATGGTACCCATAGCACGTATCCTGCAGGAGCGTAAGGAAGAAGCACGTTTGCTACCCGGACTGGATCGTACTGATGAACCCGTTTTTAATGTGCCAAAATTAGGGAAAAATCAACTGATGGCCTGGCAGGACCACCGCCTGGTAATGATTCTGCCCAATGGATCCAGGGTGTATGAGTTTCACCCCTGGGAAAAAAATATTCAGCCTGTTCCTCCCTATAACTATGTAGATGTCCCCATTTACGACTACCTGGAAGAGCTTGCCGCACGGGGCGAAAACATCAGAGACTATAGAAACATCTGGTTCTATTATTAATTAAGGAGCAGCATACATCCTTTTAAGACCCGGAGTTTAGCCCAAAGCCTGCTCCGGGTTTTTACTGCAGTATCCTCTTTTTGTGCAATGATGCATGCATCTAATTTACACGTGTATCATCTTTTTATTTTAGTCTGGCACAAAAAATACTGTTTCCAATAGCCTCAAGTGATAAGTGGATGAAAGTTATAAGATTTGAGATTTAGCTTCGCTGCTACTTCGTGGTCTCATGCTGCGCATTCGAAATGACAGACTCATGCTGTTTGGAGGAGGAGAAGAAAAGGGGCGCTTCGCGCCCCTTTTCTTCTCCTCAATTTATCTCTACGAACCTGTCATTTCGAACCCGCTTGCGGGTGAGAAATCTTAAAGGGTTTTTACTTATGAACTCCGGCTATATAAGACCAAACAACTCCTTAATGGTTTCTACCACCCCATTGTTATTGTTATCAGATCGGGTAACAAAACGTGATATCTCAATAATTTTGGAATGGGCATTTTTCATGGCATAGCTATGGTATCCAACCCCCATCATATCCAAATCATTTAGATAGTCGCCAAAAACAAGGGTATCGTCAGGGGAAACCCCGAACCTTTCCTGAATCTTTTCAATGGCTGTGCCTTTGCTTGCAGTTTTGTGGGTTATGTCCAGCCAAACGTCTCCGGCAACAGCAATCTTGAAGTCATCTTGGTAAGATTTGAAATGAGGGTATGCATTAAACTCTGCATTCTTGTGATCCCACAGGGTAACTTTTAGCACTGTATCTTCTATCTTTGTTAAATCATCCACTACCTCAAGTCTTCGGTAATAATTGGAAGCATCTTTAAGAAAAGGCTCATGACGGCTTTCCACATATGCTGAATTTTTCCCACAAAGAATCAAATCTGTATCCGGCACTTCCCTTCCCTTTTTAATAAAATGGCGTGCATTTTCAAGGGGCAATTCGTTAACCAGAATTTCTTCTCCTTTGTATTTTACAAATGTGCCGTTTTCAGCCAGAAATACAATTTCATCTTTGATTCGGTCAAACTGTTCCAGCAGATTATAATATTGTCTTCCGCTGGCAGCCATAAACAGCACCCCCTGAGAGGTTAATCGCTGGTGAATCTCCCAGTACGAGGAATGTATTTGTTTATTATCGTCCAGTAAGGTGCCATCAAGATCGGTCGCAATTAGTCGAATCATAAGAGAAATTAAAATTTAAAGCGCAAAGGTAAAGCTTTGAGAACAGACATCCTGTTAAGAATTGGTTAAAGCTGACAGGGAGGGTATTTTAAAGAGTGCCAATTTAGAAATAAGCCCGTATGCTGCTGCAGATACTTTCAGGTAGTATTACAAAGCGGTTTGTTTGCAGAATATTTGGAACAGAATGATAAAACCCTGCATTCAATGTTATATTTTTAACACATACCCGCAATAATGAAAAATATTTCACAACAAGAGCTTTAGATATTGTCAAAATTTACGTATGTTTGTTGTAGAAAAAATGTAAACGATAAACTATAAAACCCCGAAATTTATGAGTGCAAAAATTGGTATCAGGCATGAAGACAAATACACTGCAGAACGTCGTACCCCCCTTACCCCTGCCCATGCAGAAAAACTCATAAAAGAACATGCCCTTGATTTGGTGATACAAAGCTCTCCCAGACGAATATTCAAAGATGAAGAATATAAAGCGGTCGGCGCCCGAATTACCGAAAATCTTGACGACTGCCCCATCATCATGGGTGTAAAAGAGATGCCCGACAACTTCTTCGAGAAAAATAAAACCTACATTTTCTTCTCTCATGTAATAAAAGGCCAGCCCTACAACATGCCAATGCTTCGCAAAATGATGGATCTGAAGTGCAATCTTATTGATTATGAAAAAGTGGAAGATGAAAACAACAAACGACTAATATTTTTTGGAAGGTATGCCGGATTGGCGGGAATGATCAATTCACTGTGGAGTTTGGGACAAAAACTCAAAGAACAAGGTTCCGACGACAATCCATTTCTCAGCATTAAACAATCACGTGAGTACAACTCGGTAGCCGAAGCAAAAGAGGTAATTGCAGAAGTTGGAAAAAAGCTGCAGGCCGATGGTATTCCCGGAGAACTACACCCTCTAACCATTGGTTTTACAGGTTACGGCAATGTATCAAGGGGTGCACAGGAAATTGCAGATTTACTGCCTGTGGAAGAAATTGCTCCTGAAGAACTATCCGGGTTGCAGGAAAGAAAAGACTTGCCTGGCAATTTGATTTACAAAGTAGTTTTCAAGGAAAAACACATCAGCAAACCCATTGACAAAGCGCAAAGTTTCGATCTTCAGGATTATTACAATCATCCCGAAAAGTATGAAAATAATTTTGAGCAATACATACCCCATCTCACCATTTTGATGAATTGCATGTACTGGGATGTTCGCTATCCAAGAATATTTACCAAAGCATTTGCCCGAAAGCTTTACATGAAGGGCGAACCCAAAATCAAGGTCATTGGAGACGTAACCTGCGACCCCGACGGTTCCATAGAGTTTACCCATAAAGGCACCGAAATAGAAGATCCGGTGTTTGTTTATAATCCCGGGCAAGACCAGCACAAGATGGGGTTTAAAGGAGATGGAATCCTGGTGATGGCCGTAGATATTCTTCCCAGTGAACTGCCAAGAGATTCATCCGAAGCTTTTGGTGATGCATTGATAAACTTTATAAAACCTATTGCTGATGCAGATTTTGAAGATAATTTCGATACGCTGGAGCTTCCATTTCCCATCAAAAAAGCAATGATTTTGCACAAAGGGAAACTAACACCAGATTATGAATATATAAGTGAATATTTGAGTGAATAAAAATGTCTTAAATCCAAACACAAAAGTTATGAGTCAAAACACGAAAAAAATACTGATACTGGGTGCAGGCATGGTTGTAAGGCCTATTGTATCCTACCTTCTTGAGAAAAACTACCATGTAACTGTAGCATCGCGTACCCAAAGCAAAGCGGAGGCCATGACAGCAAAACACAAAAATGGCACAGCCATTGGCTGGACGGTAGATCAACAGGATAAGCTGGACCAGCTTATCCTTGAGCACGACATTACTGTAAGTCTTCTTCCGTGGGTGCACCACATAATGGTAGCTAAAAAATGTATAGAACACAAAAAGAACCTGGTCACCACTTCTTATGTAAAACCGGGTATGCGGGCCTTGCATGAGAAGGCCATCGATGCTGGCATTATCATCCTCAATGAACTGGGTCTGGATCCGGGCATCGATCACATGAGTGCCATGCGCATCATTGACCAGGTGCATGCCAAAGGAGGAAAAATTGAAGAGTTTTACAGCCTCTGCGGAGCTTTGCCGGCACCTGAGGCAGCCGACAATCCTTTCAAATACAAGTTCTCGTGGAGTCCCAAGGGTGTTGTTATGGCAAGCAACAATGATGGCAAATACCTGCGCCACGGAAAAATGGTGGAAGTCCTCACCGAAAACCTATTTAAAAATCCCCTCTCGGTTACCTTTCCTGAAGTGGGAAAACTGGAAATATATCCCAACCGCGACAGCATTCCTTACATAGATATTTATGGCATTAAAGGTACCCAAACCATGATGCGCGGAACCTTTCGCCATCCGGGCTGGTGCGAAAGTATTGACGCAATGAAAGCACTGAAGCTTCTCACCACCGACACGTATGATTTTACAGGAAAATCATACGCTGACATGCTCTTCATGCTCATTGGGGAAACCAACAGCGCAAATATTAAAGAAAAAACAGCAGCTTTTCTCGGCATATCTGTAGATGCACACGCCATGAAAGCTCTACAATGGCTGGGACTTTTTGACTACAAACCCATGAACCGGCAAAAAGATACACCTTTTGAAATCACCTCTGATTTGATGATTGAAAAAATGGAGCTGGGTCGCGAAGAACGCGATATGGTTGCCATGCAACACGTTTTCCTGGCATCCTATCCCAATGAAAAAAAGGAAGTCATTAAATCCTCCATGCTGGATTTCGGAACTCCTGCAACCCATACGGCTGTGGCGCGCACGGTGGCCTTGCCGGCTGCAGTAGGAGTAGAAATGATACTCAGCGGTGAGATTAAAGAAAAAGGAGTGCATATTCCGGTGATACCGGGGATTTACAACCCCATACTGGACAAACTGGAAGAGATGGATATTAAGATGATAGAAGAATTTGGTTTGCCGGAATCTGACATTATCAGGTAACGGTTTCACGAGTGAGAGGAAATCTGCTATAAAGCTCTTCCTCCACCAGCAACTTTAATTGCATTACAGCCTCAAAAATATCCAGAAATGAATTATACAAGGGAGCAACACCCAGACGAATATTGTCAGGCTCCCGGAAATCAGGGATGACAACCTTATCCCCTGTATGTGGATCAATGAGAGCTTTACAGATACGATAAGCCTCAGGATGCCTGATAGAAATGTGCGAACCTCTGTGAATCTCATCCCCTGGAGAAGCAAGACTGAACCCCAGGGGTGCCAGGTATTCTTCTACCAGCGAAATAAGATAACCGGTCTGCAAAACACTTTTATTCCGCAGGTTGTCAATGCCTGCCTCCGTCATAATTTCGAGGGCCGGTTCAAGAGCAGACAATGACAGCAATGGAGGCGTGCCGGCAAGAAACCGGTTTATACCAATTGCAGGCTGGTAATCCAGGTTAAATGCAAAAGGATTGTTTTGCCCAAACCAACCCTGAACGGGAGATTGAAGCTTTTGCTGCAAATCTTTCCGTACATATAAAAACGCCGGTGCCCCGGGACCACCATTGAGATACTTGTAGGTACAACCAATAGCCAGATCGGCATTACTGTCATTGAGATACACCGGAACCGAACCAACGGCATGGCTCAAATCCCACAACACCATAGCACCCTTTTTATGGGCGAGACGGGTTACTGCCTTCATATCATACATGAAAGCACTTTTAAAAACCACATGTGACAGGGTAAGCAAGGCAGAATCATCTGAGAGTTGTTTTTCCAGTTCCTCCATACTCACGGTCATCTCATCAGCAGAACTCGCCAGCCGCAACTGGTGTTTATTCCCCAAAAGCTCCACAAGTCCCTGCAGAACGTAAATATCGGAAGGAAAATTCAGTTGGTCACTCACAATGCCTGTGCGGCCCTGCTGAAACTGCAACGCAGCATACGCCAGTTTAAAAAGATTCACAGAAGTGCTGTCGGCTATGATGACCTCCTCAGGCTGTGCCCCTATTAGCGGCGCCAGTTTTGAAGCCAGTTGCGCCGAACGTTCGTACCACCCGTTATTCCAGCTGCGAATCAGTCCCTTGCCCCATTCTTCTTTTACCACTC
>SLPR01000011.1 GCA_007131895.1 Bacteroidales bacterium
ACAGGCTGAAGGCTTTTCGTCACTGGCAAACACTCAAAGAGCCCAGGTGGGCTCATATACACTATCCACCTATAGATTTTCAGGATATCATATATTATTCGGCGCCCAAAAAGAAACCACAATACGAGAGCCTTGATGAGGTGGACCCCGAACTGCTGGAAACCTTTGCAAAGCTGGGCATTCCGCTTAATGAGCAGAAACAACTGGCAGGAGTTGCCGTAGATGCAGTAATGGACAGTGTTTCGGTAGCCACAACTTTTCGCAGTACCCTGGAAGAAAAGGGTATCATCTTTTGTTCTTTCAGTGAAGCGGTTCAAAAACATCCAGAGCTTATTAAAAAGCATATGGGGTCGGTTGTACCCTATACTGACAACTACTACGCAGCCCTCAATTCAGCCGTATTCAGTGATGGATCTTTCTGCTACATTCCCAAAGGGGTAAGATGCCCGCTGGAACTGTCCACCTATTTCCGCATCAATGCCGCCAATACAGGGCAGTTTGAAAGAACCCTGATTGTAGCCGAAGAGGGCAGTTATGTGAGTTACATGGAAGGATGTACAGCGCCAATGCGCGATACAAACCAGCTTCACGCTGCCATTGTAGAAATTATTGCCAAAAAAGATGCTGTGGTGAAATATGCTACCGTACAAAACTGGTGGCCGGGAGACAAAAAAGGCAAAGGTGGAGTGTACAACTTTGTAACCAAACGAGGTATCTGCGAAGGAGACAACTCTAAAATTTCCTGGACACAGGTCGAAACCGGCTCTGCCATAACCTGGAAATATCCCAGCGTAGTGCTTTTGGGAAATAATACCATTGGAGAGTTTTATTCTGTAGCCGTTACCAATAATATGCAACAGGCTGATACCGGAACAAAAATGATCCACCTGGGAAACAATACCAGGAGCACAATCATTTCAAAAGGTATTTCAGCCGGTCGTAGCAACAACAGCTATCGCGGCCTTGTCAAAACCACCCGCAACGCCCAAAATGCCAGGAACTTCTCCCAGTGCGATTCATTGTTGCTGGGTGATCAGTGCGGTGCTCATACATTTCCCTATGTTGAGGTAGGAAACCGATCATCCATAGTGGAACATGAAGCAACTACCAGCAAAATATCTGACGATCAACTTTTCTATTGCCTGCAAAGGGGAATTGATCTGGAAGGTGCCATTGGGCTTATTGTCAACGGCTACGCCAAAGAGGTCTTAAACAAGCTCCCCATGGAATTTGCCGTAGAAGCCCAAAAATTATTATCCATTAGCCTGGAAGGAAGTGTAGGTTAACCAATACAAACCAATTAATAAAGCTTTACAATATGAAATCAATAGCCTTTAAATCACAAATTGAAAACAATAAAATTCCGATCCCAACCAAGCATTTTGCTGACCTTAAGGATATGAATCTGAAAGATGTCAGAGTAATTGTATTGATAGAAGAGCTGGAGGAGTTTGACGATTCTGCATTTAATGAATTTGCCCAACAGTTTTTCAAAAAATATGCATCCAACCTTGACCGGATTAAAAGCATGATCGATAACAGTAAAGTATAGCAACCATGTTAAGTATAAAAAACCTTTCGGTTTCCATCTATGGAAAACCCATATTAAAAAATTTCAATTTAGAAGTAAACGCCGGGGAGGTCCATGCCATAATGGGCCCCAATGGAACCGGCAAAAGCACCCTGGCATCTGTAATTGCAGGCAGGGATATGTTTGATATTGATGAAGGTCAGATAACCTACATGGGCAAGGACTTGCTTGCCATGGAGCCTGAAATCCGTGCCCGCGAGGGTATATTTCTTGGCTTTCAATATCCGGTTGAAATTCCGGGTGTAAGCATGGCCAACTTTTTGCGCACGGCCATCAATGAAAGAAGGAAATATCATGATCTGGACCCTCTGAGTGGCGCAGAATTCCTGAAGCTTATGGAAGAGCGGAAGAAGCTTGTTGAGATTCATTCCAAACTTACCAACAGATCGGTGAATGAAGGATTTTCAGGAGGTGAAAAGAAAAAGAATGAAATTTTCCAGATGGCCATGCTTGAGCCAAAGCTTGCCATCCTTGATGAAACCGACTCAGGACTGGATATTGATGCACTGAAGGTTGTTGCCAACGGAGTAAACAAACTCAGAAAACCTGAAAACGCAACCATTGTAATCACTCACTATCAGCGTCTGCTCGAACACATTATCCCTGACTTTGTGCATGTTCTCTTTGATGGGCGAATTGTGAAAAGCGGTGGAAAAGATCTGGCCCTGGATCTGGAAGAAAAGGGGTATGAGTGGATTAGAAAAGAAGCGGGTATTGAAGAACCCATGTAACAACAAACATTTAGAAAATGCCTGATATTACCGAAAACATAACTTCAGAACTGTTGATGATAAACCTGTTCAGAGAAAACTTTGCAACCATTGTTGCCTCTGAACCCAAAGCCATCACTGCGCTGAGACAAAAAGCCATTGAAGTGGTAGAAGCCAATGGTTTTCCTGATACCCATACCGAAAACTGGAGGTTTACCAATCTTGATCCTCTTTTTCATGCACCCTACCGTTTCGACTTTTCCAACCAGAGCCGTCCGTTTGATATTGACAAAATATTCTCTTGCGATGTCTATGACCTGGATACTTTCAGCATTACACTTCTTAATGGCTGGTACGTCTATCAAAATGCGCCGCTTACTACTTTAAGCAATGGCACCATCATAGGGAGCCTGGCCAAAGCCATGGAAGTTTATCCTGAACTGGTTGAAAAATATCTCGGCACTACAGCCAATATACACCAACCGGGCCTTGCAGCGCTTAACACTGCTTTCTTCCAGGATGGCGTATTTATTTATGTCCCCGAAGGTGTGGAAGTAGAAAAGCCCATTCAGATTATCAACATCATTGATTCAGCTGAACCCCTGATGATTCATCCCAGGCATCTTGTAATACAGGAGCCCGCAAGCAAACTTACCCTGGTGCATTGCGATCATTCTCTTACCCACAATGTTAGTTTAACCAATGGGTTGTCAGAAACTTTCCTGGCAAAAGAAGCCAATCTTGATTTTTACAAGATTCAAAACAAGGGGCACAATTCAGCAGTTATTCACAATGCATTTTTCAAACAGAAGAAACAAAGCAATCTCATCTCTCATGCATTAATTCTTAATGGAGGTTTTACAAAAAACATCATCAATGTGGAGCTTGAAGAACCTCAATGCAATACTGTGCTCAATGGGTTGTATCTTGTTGACAGCAACCAGCATGTAGATAATCAGCTTTTGGTTGATCACGCTGCACCCAACTGCCAAAGCGAGCAGTTGTACAAAGGGATTCTGGATGACGAAGCTACAGCTGTTTTCAGTGGCAAAATCATGGTACGAAGGGAAGCACAGAAAACGCTGGCCTACCAGAACAATAAAAACATCCTCCTTACAGACGAAGCCAAAGCCAATGCCCAGCCACAGCTTGAGATTTATGCTGACGACGTAAAATGCAGCCACGGCGCTACTGTTGGGCAACTCGACCCGGCGGCAATGTTCTATCTGCGCACCAGGGGCCTTTGCGAACGTACAGCAAGACAACTGCTTATGTACGCTTTTGCCGGAGAAGTAGTGCAACGCATTGCCATCGCGCCGCTGAGGGAGCGAATTGACCAACTGGTAGAAAAACGCCTGAAAGGTGAGCTTTCTATCTGCGACCAGTGTGTGCTTCACTGCAACACCAAGGAACCCACCGTATTTAACATTGACGTAAGCAAACTATAACACCAATGCCATTTAACACTGAACAGCTTCGAAGAGAATTTCCGGCCCTGCACCAGGAGGTCAACAAAAGACCTCTGATCTATTTTGACAATGCAGCAACCACCCAAAAGCCCAAGGCAGTAATCGAAAGAATATTGCAGTATTACAGCCGGGAAAACAGCAACATTCATCGCGGAGCGCACTTTCTGAGCCAGCAGGCTACAGAAGCGTATGAAGAAGCACGCAATACAGTTCAGATGTTTATCAACGCGGCGTTCAATCACGAAATCATTTTTACCCGTGGCACCACAGAGGCCATCAACCTGGTAGCTCATTCCTTCTTTAAAAAGTTTGTAAAAAAAGGAGATGAGATCATCATATCTGCTATGGAGCACCACTCTAACATTGTTCCCTGGCAGATTGCCTGTGAAGATTACGGTGCTATACTTAAGGTAATCCCAATAGATGATGATGGAGTGCTGGACATGGAAGCCTACAAAAAACTGCTTGGCCCCAAAGCACGCCTGGTGGCTGTTACACATGTCAGCAACTCACTGGGCACCATCAACCCTGTAAAAGAAATAACCCGGCTGGCCCATGAAAACAATACAGCAGTGCTCATAGACGGAGCTCAGGCATTATCGCATATCAAGGTGGATGTTCAGGATCTTGACTGTGACTTTTACTGCTTCTCCGGCCATAAATTGTATGGCCCCATGGGTGTTGGAGTTCTTTATGGAAAGGAAGATTGGCTCAACCAAATGCCTCCTTACCAGGGAGGTGGAGAAATGATCAAAGAAGTAACTTTTGAGAAAACCACCTTTAACGAACTGCCATTCAAATTTGAGGCAGGTACTCCCAATGTGGGCGATGTATTGGGAATGGAAGCTGCCATTAAGTTTATTTCTTACCTGAGGATAGACGAGATTGCAGCCCATGAACAGAGATTGCTCGATTATGCCGTAAAACAACTTAAAACACTTGACAACATCCGGTTTATCGGCACCGCTCCGGAAAAAACCTCTGTCGTTTCATTTATTTTTAACGACATTCACCCCTACGATACAGGCACCATACTTGACAAACTGGGCATTGCCGTAAGAACGGGGCATCACTGTGCGCAACCCGTTATGGATCATTTTGGCGTACCGGGAACCGTGAGGGTATCACTGGCTATATACAACACCCGAAGTGAAATTGACCAGCTGATTGTTGCCTTGAAGCAAGTGCGGGAAATGTTTGCCTGACCGATGTATCACGTTGTTCACAACAATGCTTCAGAACCTGTACCCTAGCGAGAAATACCCATTGTTGTTAAATATATTTACCTGGCTGTCTTCAAACAACCCTGTCAGTGCTCGTCGATGAGTATATCCCATTGTAAAACTAAACAACTCTAAGGCAAAACCCAGGCTGTACCCCCACTCCTGTTCACTGTAAATCTCAAAATCCAATTTGCTTCCGGCTGCACTGCCCGCTAAATTGTAACGAAAATAGGGTCCGGCAAAAGAGTAAAATCTAACGGGGCTGGACACAATTCGGGGTGTCCCCAGCTGGATATTTATGGGCATGACAACTGAATGACGTCTGAAGACTCCTCCTTGCATCTGGCTCCCGTTAAAATCATAATGCAGCTCCTGCTGAAGAGTAAAAAACCTGCTTAAAGGGATTTGCAGGTACAACCCAACTGACCCGGCAAACACAGAGTTGGCCCTGTAAAATTCATCATCATAGCGATGAAAACCAGATCCTGCATTTAGCAACACTCCTGACGATATGCCCCCCCCTGTGCCGGTTGCCAGTGAAGTGGTATGCGCTATCAAGGATGATGAGGGTAAAATATCGGGCTGTACAGAAAGCCGGGATATCAATTCACTCATATAATTGTGAATTTTTGCCATACCCTCATAATCCAGCAGGTGATATTGATCTTCGGGTTTGTGATAAGGAGATTTTGTCCCGGTAAAAACGTGTACAGAAGGAATTCCACTATCACCAAAAGGGGCAGTGTCTGTGAGGCGCTCAATATTGCTTCCGGTATCCCTTAATTGAAGGGTATGATTAGGCGCAACCGCTTCAGCCATTTCCACACCATTTTTCATGGAAGCCATACCTCTGAGGTGCAAACCCTTATTGGCTTCATACATACCTACCATGTCAAAGCTAAACATGAGTTTGATGCTGTTTAACGGAACCGGGCTGTTACTGACAAAATGCTTTGAGCCAATCAATCCACTCTCTTCTGCATCAAAGGCCACGATGAGAAGGCTTCTTTGCAGCAATTGGGGATGTTCCGAAAAATAACGTGCCAGCTCAATTATGGCTGCTACTCCCGATGCATTATCGTCTGCTCCGGGATAAATGGTTTTTTGCCCGTCTTGTTTTTGGTATCCAAGATGGTCCCAGTGAGCACCTAATACAATATATTCGTTTTTCAACAAGGGATCAGACCCTTCGATATATCCAACAATATTCCAGCCATCTATCCAGGCAAGGTTTTGCCGAAACCTGAAATGCTGCAAAAATTCACCATTCATGCCCTCCAGCGGCTTTAAACCCACTTCCTCAAACATGCTAACGATATAATCTCTGGCAATCTCTGCTCCATGGGTGCCCAAACCTCTGCCCTGCAAAGAATCAGATGCAAGTATACTTACATGCCGTCGCAGTTTATCCTGAAGTTCAGGATCATTTGCATAAATTAATTTATGGAAAAACAAAAAGGATATTGCAAATAACAGAACGATTTTTTTCATGAATACTGTTTTACTGATCGGATTTAAAAACATGGTAAAAATAAGACTATTTCTATTCTAACAGAGTATCAAATGATTTGTTTTTCAGTTTCTTTATTGGTTCATTGCATGTCGAAAATCGCCATTTCTCAAGAAGCAGGCAGAAAAATAGTGTTTTTTAGTAAAAATTATTTTGTCGCTAATTAAACATTCTTACTCCATCTTCAGGCATTACACGAAGCTTTTTCAGCAATAGTAAAGGATATTTGATTTTAAAAAAATTAAAAATATCTCATCGAAAAATGAACAATTTTTTAATTAAACGTATATTTACATGTTGATGTGTCTTTTTCCCAGATCCTGGTAAAACACATTCAATGATTGCAATTAAAACAAAGTACCCATTAACATAATTTATATGAAGCATCGCATCACCGCCGTTAACCTTGCCCAGTTATATAAAACTGCGGCAGAAAGGTTTGGCCCTTTACCTGCATTTGCCATTAGAGAAAGTGCTATGAAATGGCGCCCGGTATCCTACAGCGATTTGTATGAGCAAGGCCTCAACCTTGCTACAGGCCTTATTTCTCTGGGGGTGAAAGCCCGGGATCATGTAGGTCTTTTCGGAGATAATCGTTTTGAATGGATTTTGTCTGATTATGGAGTGCAGCTCTGCGGGGCTGCCGACGTGCCAAGAGGCAGAGATGTTTCAGACGCAGAGCTGGTTTACATCATTAATCATGCGGGTATCCAGGTCACTTTTGTAGAGACTGAGCTACTTCAGGATAGGATACTAAACCTGAGGCAAGAGTTACCGGCATTAAAAGAGATTATACTGCTGGATCCCAAAGCCACTGCCAGCAAAGGGGTACACAAACTGGAAGATGTGCTGGAGATGGGTGCCATGTTACGCCTTGATGGAGACAGACAGGCAGAAGAACGAATAGCGGGAATTAAACCCGACGATCTGTTTACCCTCATTTATACCTCCGGAAC
>SLPR01000547.1 GCA_007131895.1 Bacteroidales bacterium
ATTTTAAATACCGGGTCATTGATAAGAATAGAAGCCAGGATACTGATAAAGTTAATTTCAAAGCAGAAGTAATACCTTTTGATCCTGACAATCTCAACCAGAGTTTCTATTATGCAATAGATTTGAATAATTTTGGCATTCAACCTGGTAAGACATTTGAGTATTTTTTTGAAGTTACCGACAATGACAGTTTCAACGGACCTAAATCTTCTCAAAGCCGGATTTACAGTTTTTCATTGCCAACTTATGATGAAATGATTACCCAGTCGCTTGCTTCTGATGAGGAGGTGAAATCAGGTTTAAGTGAAAATATTGAGGATGTCAATACTATACAGGATGATATTGATAAACTCAGACGCTCTATGCTTGAAAGTGAGTCCATTAGCTGGGAACAACAAGAAGCTTTAAAAAACCTGCTGGACAAGCAAAAGCAAGCTCAGGAGAATTATGAACAATTGAAACAGTTCACAAAGGATAAGAATGTTCGTGATCAGCAATTTAAAAAACAGGATGAGAATATCCTTAAGAAACAGGAACAGTTACAGAAACTCTTTGATGAAGTTTTAACCGACGAATTAAAGGATTTGTATCAGCAGATACAGGAAGAGCTGGAAAAGCTGAACAGGGAAAGTGTTTTCGAAATGCTTGAAAAAATGCAATTTGAAATGGAAGATTTCGAACGGCGTTTGGATAGAGCACTGGAGCTGTTTAAACAGCTGCAGGTAGAACGGATGTTGTCTGAAAGTGTGGAGGCTCTGGAAAGAATTAAAGAAGAGCTGGACCAGCTGAATGAAAGTATGGATGCTGATGGCATAAACGAAGATACTGCCCGGGAACAATCTGATATCAATGAACAGTTTGATAATCTGAAAGATTTGCTGGAAGAAATGAGTAAGAAGAATGAGGATCTTGTAAGACCCAATTCTTTAGATGATACCAGTGAACTTCAGGATAATATTTCAAAGGATTTAATGGATGCTCTTCAGGAAATGATGAAAGGTGATCCTGGTGAAGCTGGTTCCAAACAACAAGATGCTTCAGGAAAAATGGATCAATTAGGACAGCAATTGCAATCTATGCTTTCCAGCATGCAACAAGAGAACCTGGCAGAAGATATAAGAACCATCAGAGAAATTCTGGATAATTTAATTAAGACGTCTTTTGCACAGGAAAATCTGATGGAAGAAGTCAGGGCCGTTAATATAAGAGATCCTAAATATGTGTTTCTTATTCAGGAGCAACGAAAAATCAGTAACGATTTGGTAATGATAAAGGATTCTTTAGAGGCTTTGGCAAAACGTCAGATTCAGATAGAATCTTACATTACCCGTGAAATTGCCGAAATAAACATGAATATAGAAGTTGCTATTGATCAGCTTATTAACCGAAGGAAACATAATGGAATGACCAGACAGCAATTTGTTATGACCCATGTTAATAATCTTGCCTTGCTTTTGAACGAGAGCATGGAAAACATGAAAAGCCAGATGCAGGCCGATGGAGAGGGAGGGGGAGATCCCCAGCAGGGAGAAGGTGCTGAGGGCTTCCAGGATTTACGGCAAATGCAGGAGCAGATGAATCAGATGCTTGAACAAATGAGAGAAGGTCATCAGCCTATGCCTGGTGAATCGGGGGAAGGTGCTATGAGTGTGAGTGAACAACTTGCACGTATGGCTGCAGAGCAGGAAGCCATACGCAACCGGTTGAACGAGTTATCCGGGGAGTTAAGAAAAGAAGGACAGGATATATCAGAGCTTGACCAGTTAATGCGCGAAATGGAAAGAACCGAGATGGATATTGTGACAAATAAAATTACAAGACAAACTCAATTGCGGCAGGAAAGAATATTAAGCAGGCTGCTGGAGCACGAAAGAGCAGAGATGGAAAGGGAGCAGGAGGAAAGAAGGGTAGGGGAAACAGCTAAATTTTATGATTTAAGTAACCCCGAAGATTTTTTTGAGTATAATAGAGAAAAGAACAGGGCAATGGATATGCTCAGGAGCATGCCTCCCGGTTTCAGACCCCATTACAAATCACTTGTAGAATTATATTTCCTAAATGTTCAAGAATAGAAAAGATGGTTGAAAATAAAAGAGAAATCAGGATTAAATCCACCCATGAAGGGATTCATGAATTAGAGGCGTTTATTGAAGATATTTGTTACGAATATAACATTATCGATAGTTATTACAGCAATATTCAGCTGGCTCTTAATGAGGTATTTGTTAATGCCAGGGAGCACGGTAACAAAAACAGCCCTGATTCTCATATTGATCTCTCCTTCTTCTCTGATCAAAAAGGACTTCATTTTCTTGTGAAGGATGAGGGCGAAGGGTTTGATTATCAGAAGTATATGGATTTAGATCTCACCGATTTACCCGAAGGTGAAGGTGAGGGGCAAAGAGGTATTCTTGTTATAAAAATGTTATCCGATGAGTTAAACTGGTTAGACAATGGAAGCACTATTGAACTGGTTTTTTATATAAGCAGTATCAATTACTCCCTTACCCTCGAACGGAAAAAGCATCTCGAGAATTATTTTAAAAACGTAACTTTGTACAAAACTTCATAATTTGGAAAAACATTTACCAGATTCTTTTCACATAGAATTTGTTTTTAACGAGATTGATCAGTTTCCATTTCCTGAAGATTCTATCAGGAAATGGATTCTTGCAATTATACACAAAGAAAAAAAAGAGGCAGGTAATCTCAATTTTATTTTTTGTAGTGATGATTTTGTCCTTGCGATAAACAAACAATATCTTGAACATGATACTTACACCGATATTCTCACCTTTGATTATTCCAACGATTTTGGGAATATAAGTGGTGACATCTACATTAGTGTTGATATGGTTCAGTTTAATGCAGCAAAGTTTGAAATTTCCTTTTTGGAAGAACTTAGCCGTGTTATGGCCCATGGGGTGTTACATATAATTGGATATAAAGATAAGAATGACGAAGAAACCAAAGTAATGAGGGAGAAAGAGAATTATTACCTTAAAATGGCTGATTTTTTGTAATTTAAGGTTAGAAATTAGTTTATTGGATTTAAATGTGAATATAGAATGTTTCCCACTTACGATATAATTGTTGTAGGCGGCGGTCATGCTGGATGTGAGGCCGCCGCTTCTGCTGCCCGGATGGGCTCAAAAGTTCTTCTTATTACCATGAATCTGGCCACCATTGGTCAAATGTCGTGCAACCCAGCCATGGGAGGAATTGCCAAAGGTCAGATTGTTCGTGAAATTGATGCTTTGGGTGGTTTTTCCGGAATTGTTACGGATGAAACCATGATTCAATTCAGAATGCTCAACCTGAGTAAAGGTCCTGCCATGTGGAGCCCCCGTGCTCAAAGTGACCGGGATCTTTTTGCCAGGAAATGGCGTAGCATTCTTGAGTCCATCGAAAACATAGATTTTTGGCAGGATAGTGTTGTTTCGCTTGTCGTTAAAAATGGTAAGACAACGGGAGTAAATACACGTCACGGTTTAAGTTTTGAAGCTAAGTCTGTAATTATTACAAGTGGAACTTTCCTCAACGGAAGCATTCACATTGGAAAGAATAAATTTGATGGAGGGCGTTTAGGTGAAGCTCCCAGCAGTGGTTTTACACAGGATCTGTATTCTTATGGCGTGGAAACCGACAGACTGAAAACCGGCACACCTGTTAGGGTAGATGGCAGAACGATTGATTTTGAAAAATTGATAGTTCAGTGGGGGGATACTGTTCCTGGAAAATTTTCTTTTATGGATACTACTCCTTTGAAGGATCAAAGACCCTGTTATCTTGCCTATACTGATATAAATGTACACGAAATTCTAAAAACCGGTTTTGAGGAATCTCCCATGTTTGCCGGGCGTATACAGGGAAGTGGTCCCAGGTATTGCCCAAGTATTGAGGATAAAATCGATCGGTTCAGTGATAAAGATCGTCATCAGTTATTCGTCGAACCGGAAGGTTGGAATAGTATAGAATACTATATTAATGGATTTTCTTCGAGTTTACCTTTGGAAGTTCAGTATAAAGCACTGCAGAGTATCAAAGGTTTTGAACGTGCTAAAATTATCAAACCTGGTTATGCTATCGAGTATGATTACTTTCCACCCACTCAATTGAATTTTACCTTAGAGAGTAAGGTTTTAGAAAACCTGTATTTTGCCGGACAGGTAAATGGAACCACGGGTTATGAAGAAGCTGCTTGCCAGGGATTAATGGCAGGAATCAATGCTCATTTGAAAAACACGCAACAAAAGCCTTTTGTACTCAAGAGGAGTGAGGCCTACATTGGAGTCTTGATTGATGATTTAATAACCAAGGGGACAAAAGAACCTTACAGAATGTTTACCAGCAGGGCAGAATTCAGAATTTTGCTTCGGCAAGACAATGCAGATTCAAGACTCACCCGTTATGGTTATGAATTGGGAGTAGCTTCCCGCGAACGGTATGAACGATTGCTGGAAAAGGAGTTTATGATAAACAAAATAACGGAAGAAATTACCAATGCAAAAATTTTACCTGTTGAAGTAAATGGATATCTTGTGGAGCAGAATAGCTCACCAATTGCTATAAAAAGTTCATTAAAACAGGTATTACTAAGGCCCCAGGTTAGCCTCAAGGAACTTTACTCCCGAATTCCTGGTTTCAGCAAAACCTTAAAGGACATTAATGACCATAAGCTTTTTGATGAGGCATTGGTGTCCAGTGAAATTTTAATCAAATACAAGGGTTATCTTGATAGGGAAAAAGAGATGGCTGAAAAAATAAGCCGGTTGGAAAACACTGCATTAAAAGACGATTTCGATTACCAGTCATTAAAATCCATTAGCATGGAAGGGAGAGAGAAGCTTACAAAAATTAAACCTCGCACTATCGGCCAAGCTTCCCGAATTAGTGGGATTAATCCAAGCGACATTTCTGTTTTATTGGTTCACATTGGCGCTTAGAAATGTTTCACGTGAAACAGTGGTAGTGTTTATCAAAATTGTTTTACCTGGAATTTTAACGGGTTAAAATCAGAGAACACCAAAACAAAATTTCTCATGTTATACATTTCAAGGAAACATCTAAAAAGATTCCTTAAAATATGTTTCACGTGAAACATAGGATAGGCTGTAAGTCGGATTAATTTTGCGCAATGTTCCACGTGAAACAATATAAACCGCTGAATTTGCTTTTTTTTCGTTTTACATGCACATAGTTCAGTATTTCACACAATTTTTATTAATGGAAAAACTTAAGGAGTGTTTGTTGTGTAGGGGAAATCACTTAAAAAACATTATAGCATCTAAGGATTATCTTGTAAGTAAAAACACGTTCACAGTTGTAAAATGCAACGACTGCGGCTTTGTATTTACCAACCCCAGGCCTTTGGTTGATGAACTTGGCAGGTATTACCTGTCTGATGAGTATATCTCGCACAATGATCAGGCAAACTCACTGATGGATAGCATCTACAAGGTGGTTCGTAATTATATGCTACAACGTAAAATCCACTGGATTTTGCAAAATTCAGTAAAAAATTCTTCAGAAATAAGGTTGCTGGATTATGGTTGTGCTACTGGTGAGTTTTTGTTAAGAGCCAAGGCAAAAGGGATGAAAACCATGGGGATAGAACCTGATTGGCATGCCAGAGAAAAGGCAAGGCTGAAAGGAATTACGGTTATAGAAAGACCTGATAAACTTCCTGATGATGATGGTTTGATGCAATTTGATGTTGTTACTTTGTGGCATGTTTTAGAACATATTCCCGATTTATCTGCTAAAAAGATTTTGCTGGAAAAGATAGTTTCTAAAGATGGAATGCTGGTAATTGCAGTACCCGAGTACAAAAGTTTTGATGCCCGGTTTTATAAAGAGAATTGGGCTGCATGGGATGTGCCGCGCCATTTGAATCATTTTGAGAAAGAATCACTTTTAAAGTTGTTCGGTGACACCTTTCACCTTGAAAAGGTCTATCCTTTGGTTTTTGATTCGTTTTATGTTTCAATGCTTTCAGAGAAAAATCTGCAAAATGGTTTTTCAGGTGTTATCCGTGCTTTCATGATCGGGTTTTGGTCTGATATTCTTGCCATTACAGGCAGATATCCTTTTTCGAGCCAGGTTTATATTTTCAGAAAAAAGCAATGATTTCCAGGGGCTTTTCATGTGTAAACCTTTGTGATTTCGCAGCACATTTTTAATTAAGGTACGTATTTTGATGAGGATACCATTCAATGGAAACTGTTGGTTTATAGATTATAGCTGTTTTCCTGATGTTTATTCCTTAAATAATAACAGGGGTATATTTTAAATTTAATAAGATTTTCGGATGAGGACCTTCGGGCTTTATTACATATTGATTATCGGCTTTGTTCTTAGTGTCGCTCTCTCATTGGGTTTTTCTTCTATTGAGAACAGAGAATATGATAAAAACAAACTGGGTGAAAGGGTTCAGCAAACTTTTGAAAACAGAGAGATGCAGGCGAAAGAGTTGCTTAAAAAGGTATATAGCCAGTTTCGAAAAAAAGAAGATAAAGTTTTTAAAGATGCTGGCTGGGTAAAATCGATAAATCAGCTTTATGACTACAAAGGGGAAGTGGTTTTGATTAGCAGGGCTGATTCGGTACTGTTTGTTTCTCACAATGCACTGCCCGTTTCTCACTATGATTTACCCACATATAATTCAGGGGTTTTTTTGTTGGCCAATGGTTGGTATTCTGTATATTCTAAAAAATTTGAGGATTATCAGGTTTGGGTTTTTTCGCTTATTAAAAAGGAATACAGGTACGAGAACAAGTTTTTAAAAAATGATTTTCAATCCGATTTCCAGATACCCGATTTCTTAGAGATTACCTATGATGCTGCAGCAGATGGTTTCTCGGTATATCATACCAGTGACGATTATGCTTTTTCATTGGTAGTGCCTGATGATGATTCCCTGGCTTATATATGGCCTTTGGCCAGAAACCTTTCAATATTTTTTGCGCTTTTTTCCCTGGTCTTACTTTTGGTTTGTATCTACAAACTTGCTGCAAGGATTCACCAAATCGGTCATTTTTTATCAGCCGCAGGTTTTTTGTTTTTTGCATTACTGCTGATACGATTTATAATCTTTCATTTTCACATACCAGGTGTCTTATATGATACCGAATTTTTCTCTGCATTGCATTACGCAAGCAGCTATTGGCTTCCATCTCTCGGAGACTTGTTTTTTAATGTGGTTTTTGTCAATGTATTTGTGTTTTTTGTATTTCATAAGATTTCCGTTTCACGGATTTTCAGAATAAAAAATCTTCTGTTATCTTTCTTCATTCACCTTGCTTTTATAGCTTTACTTGCAACTGCTGCTTTTGCAGTGATAGAGGTCATAAAAGGGCTGGTAATCAATTCCAAACTCAACCTCAATGTTCGGTTTATTTTTTCTCCGGACATTTATCATGTCATAGGTTTTTTA
>SLPR01000310.1 GCA_007131895.1 Bacteroidales bacterium
ATGAATACCTACGGAGGGCAGGTTGATATAGCCGATTCAATCCGGACACGCATTCTGCAATCAAAAATCCCGGTAATGGTATTCATTGATAATAATGCGGCTTCAGCAGGAGCATTGATTTCCATTGCTACCGACAGGATTTATATGCGCCCCGGATCCAATATTGGCGCAGCAACTGTAGTAGACCAAACAGGAGAAGTTGTTCCCGATAAGTTCCAGTCGTACATGCGATCTATGATGCGTTCTACAGCCGAAGCCAAAGGCAGGGATCAGGATATTGCCCAGGCCATGGTGGATCCATCCATAGAAATAGAAGGAGTTATTGAAGCGGGTAAAGTACTAACCTTCACTGCTTCTGAAGCTATGAGATGGGGCTTCTGCGAAGGCATGGCTGAAACCGTTACTGAAGTGGTTGAGCTTGCCGGTTTTGAAAACTATACCATTGTTGAACAGAAACTTACAACCATTGACCGCATTATTAATTTTCTCATCAGCCCTATTGTAAGCGGATTGCTGATTATGGTAATCCTGGGAGGTATTTATTTTGAGCTACAAACTCCGGGTGTAGGTTTTCCTATACTGGCGGCTTTTACTGCTGCATTGTTTTACTTCGCTCCCTTGTATCTTGAAGGACTGGCCTCTCACTGGGAGATACTCCTTTTCGTGATCGGACTCGCGCTGCTGGCTGTAGAAATATTTGCCCTACCCGGTTTTGGTGTGGCAGGTGTGCTCGGTATAGTATTCATCATCTCAGGACTGGCATTTGCCATGGTGGGCAACCAGGGACCAGATTTTACAGGTGTTCCTTTAACTGAGGTGGGAAGAGCATTCTTGATTGTTATCATTGCTTTCTTCTTATCACTTTCCATTTCCATGTATACAGGGGCTAAATTGCTTACATCCAAAGGAAGACTGGGAAATAAACTGGCTTTGAATACAATTCAGGATACTGCTGCAGGATATTCATCTGCAAACGTTAAAATGAGAGACCTCATGGGAAAGACCGGAACAGCTTATACTATGTTGCGTCCCAGTGGCAAGGTAGAAATTGAAGATGATGTTTTTGATGCTACCGCTTTAACAGGTTACATTGATAGAGGCGAACAGGTAAAAGTCGTTAAATACGAAACATCACAAATTTTTGTCATTAAAGTTTAATTATAGAAAATGTCCAAGATCGTTTAAACATCAGCAGAATTGAGAATAATTTTAGATCAAGGGCATTCTGTCTGAACATTAAAAAACAAATTTTAAAAGATGAAAAAAGAACAAATATTACACGGAGGTGCTTGTCTGCAGGTTATTAAGGGTGATATTGTTCAACAACCCGATATGGATGCCATTGCCAATGCCGCCAATGCATTTTTGCGAATAGGAGGCGGAGTTGCCGGTGCTATTCATAAAGCCGCTGGTCCTGAGCTTGAAAAAGAAGCCATAAAAAAAGGCCCTATAAAACCGGGCCAGGCAGTTATTACAAAAGCATACAACCTTCCCAATAAGCATGTTATACATGTTTTGGGGCCTGTTTTTGACAGAGACATTCCGCACGACAAACTACTGGCGAACTGTTATATCAACGCTTTGAATATCTGTGAAGAATACAGGCTGAAAAGCATTGCTTTTCCTGCTATTTCAACAGGGGTCTTTGGATACCCCGTTGAAGAAGCTGCCCCGGTTGCATTGCAGGCCATTTATGATAAAATGCCTGAACTGAAAAGTGTTAAAATCATTAGAATGGTTGTCTGGACCGACAGAGACTATAATGAACACGTAAATGCCATGCTGAATCTTGAAAAAAGTTAAACTCATTAAACCTTCTCAAAATGAATAATTTCAGGCAGGTTTCGCCTTTGTATACTGACCTCTACCAGCTAACAATGGCACAGGCTTATTTTAAAAATGGAATGCACGAGCAAAGAGCTTCCTTCGATTATTTTTTCAGAAAAATACCTTTTAAAGGAGGGTATGTCGTTTTTGCAGGACTGCAAAATCTTTTGGAACTTACTGAAAATCTTGTTTTTTCTGATTATGATCTGGAGTACCTATCTGAGTCGGGTTTTGATAAAGATTTTGTGAATCATTTAAGAGAATTCAGATTCAGAGGAGATATAATCTCAGTTAGGGAAGGAGATGTGGTTTTTCCGTTTGAGCCTGTAATAAGGGTGGAAGGAACCCTATTGGAAACCCAGCTCATTGAAACCCTTCTTCTGAATGTAGTAAATTTTCAATCTCTAATAGCTACTAAAGCAAGTAGAATGAGATTTGCTGCCGGTAATCGGACACTTAGTGATTTTGGACTTCGCCGTGCCCAGTCCTTTGGTGCTATACAAGCATCAAGGGCTGCCATAATCGGTGGTTTCAACAGTACTTCAAATATGCTGGCTGCCCGAATGTATAAAATACCATTTGCCGGCACTATGGCACATAGTTTTATTGAAAGCTTCGGGGATGAGCTTGCTGCTTTCAGGGCTTATGCAAAAGCATTTCCGGAAAACAGCATTTTTCTTGTCGATACCTACAACACCCTATTTAAAGGAATACCCAATGCCATTAAAGTGGCCAAAGAAATGAAAGATGCAGGCCACATGCTCAAAGGGATACGGCTTGACAGTGGCGACCTTGCCTATCTTTCAAAAAAAGCAAGAGAAATGCTTGATTATGATAGTTTTACAGATGTTAAAATAGTGGTTTCAAACCAGCTTGATGAATATGTGATCAAAAGTTTGCTTGAGCAGAAAGCTCCCATTGACATTTTTGGCGTAGGCACCAGCCTGATTACCGGCAAACCCGAAGCCGCGCTTGATGGCGTTTACAAATTGGCTCATGTAAATGACAGAAACGTATTGAAAATTTCTGACAATCTGCAAAAAACCACTTTGCCGGGCAAAAAGAAAATTCTCAGGTATTTTGACAGCGAAGGGCTATTTTATGCCGATGCAATAGTCATGACCAATGAAATGGATATAAACAGAATGATCAATCCGTTTGAAAAACATAAATCTATGAACCTTGAAGGTTTCAAGTGTGAGGAATTGCTTTATACCGCCATGAAAGAGGGCAAAATAACTAATCTGCCTGAAAACCCTCAAAAAATCAATGAACGTCTTAAAACCCGTTTGAATCTTCTGCCAGTTGAGCATCAGAGGTTCGATTTTCCGCATATTTACAAAGTGGGGATCAGTGAAAAAGTAATGAAAACCCGCGACGAACTCCTGAATAAATATAGTTAAGAAATTACAACCAGAATAAAACGATAATTGTTATGAATGCTTTGCTTTTAACAGATGTACAGTATGACTTTTTACCGGGGGGTGCTCTTGAAGTTACCGATGGCGATCTGATTATTCCGATACTCAACCAGATTCAGAAAAAATTTGAACTTGTTGTAGCCACACAGGACTGGCATCCGAAGGACCATGGCAGTTTTGCTTCTAACCATAAAGGCAAAAATCCTTTTGATACCACTTTACTTGGTGGCCTGGATCAGATACTCTGGCCCGACCACTGCGTGCAGGGTGAAAAGGGGGCCGAATTCTCATCACAATTAAATATGCATGCCGTTGAAGCAGTTTTTCGCAAAGGAACCGACCCCGGTATTGACTCTTACAGTGGTTTCTTTGACAATGGAAAAAAGAAATCTACCGGTCTGGGTGATTTTCTCAAAGGGAGAGGAGTGATGCGTGTTTTTTTGGGTGGATTGGCTGCCGATTTTTGTGTGGGCTTTACTGCACTCGATGCCCTGGAATTGGGTTTTGATACTACTCTCATTGAAGACGCAACTAAACCCATTGATCAAAATGGTTGGAATAACATGAAACAAACCATCCTTGAAAAAGGTGGGAACATTATCAGTTCTTCTGGTATTGGGTTTTGAATATTATTTTCTTTCCTGAGTAATTCCCTGTTTTTACAAATGAGTTGCAAAACCTGACTGAATGCGAATCAGAAACCTGAAAGTCTCCAATTCAAGATTGATTGAGGGTAATTATTACCCTTTCAGGATTTTGAAAACCATGGAATTGGGTAGTGATTCTTATTTTGTTATGCAGGATCCTTTGGGTTATAAAATTTTGATGCCTGCACATTTTTATCCCCATTACGGTTTTGAACCCGGACAAACTATCCAATGCAGGGTTGATAAAATCAATTGCAATGGGCGCATGTTTCTTGAACCCTTGCACCCTCATTACAGGGAAGGGAAGGCTTATGAGTTTGATGTACTGAATACAGGTGTAAGAATTAATATACTTGATGAGCAGGAGTTTTTTGTAACAGTTAAAGATGTTTGCAATCTTAATTGGACTGTTAAAGTGTATTCCGAAAAATATATTAAAGAAAACTCATCAAAAATCAATTGCCGGCTGGAGCGTATAAAGAAGGGGAGAATGTTTCTTTCTTTAGAAAGTGACAAACCCATTCATTCCGGACTGATAACGGGCAAAACTTACAGCTTCACAATTGTGGGTGAACGCATTAACCCGGGCGATAAATTAAGCTACTTTGTTCTGAAGGATGAAAACGGCAACAAACATCTTCTGAAAAAGAAATATTACACCCATTATGGTCTGAAAAAAGGCATGATAGTAAATTGTACTGTTGACAAATTTACCAGTGAAGGTTTCTTTTTTCTGGAGCCTGAAAATCCATGGTACCGGCAAGGTGAAATTTATGAGTTTAAGATTATGGAGATTCAGAAGCTTCATTTTTCTGATGGGAATGTTCAGGACGTACTGGTGGTTGATGAACCTTACAGTGAACCTGTAAAGCTATTTATTGAACCCAAGCAGGTGGAAATGCTAAGAGAAAAGAAAACAGTTAATTGCAAAGTTGACAGGATACGGAAAAGCCGGCTCGAATTGATCATTATCTGAAGATTATCTCATCCACCACATGCGCTCCGGCTTCTTTATTGAGCATCTGCACAATTTTGGTTTTTGCCATTGAAAGTTCTTCGCGCAAGGGGGCCGAACGTAAATAAACAGTTAGTACTTTTTTGCGGTAAACAAGTCTTTCTGTGAGTCTTTGAATATCATTACCCATAACTTTACCCCATGAAGCATTGATCTTTACTTCGGTGATCTTTTCTTCCATATTCGATTGTTTCAGCCATTGCCTGATAACATCTCCCAGATTTTGTTCGTTGGTTTTTCGCATTATTCAGATTACAGGTTTAGCAATTAATAAAACTGTTTTTCAGGATTTTGATTACCCCATATTTCTTATGGATTGAATCTCACCATTATTTATATCAAAGATACGAGAGCTTGTATGAAGTTTTTCAAGGATGATTTCCAGCCGTTCGGTGTGCGTATCGGTAATAAATATCTGACCAAAATCTTTTTCACTAACCATCTGGATAAGCAGCTCAACGCGCCGGGGATCCAGTTTGTCAAAAATATCGTCAAATAACAGAATGGGATTGTAACCTTTGATTTGTTTGGTAAACTGAAACTGTGCAAGCTTCAGCGCAATAACATACGATTTCTGCTGCCCCTGGCTGCCAAATTTTTTCATTGGCTGTCCGCTGAGTAAAAAAGCAAGATTGTCCTTGTGTATGCCTGTTGTGGTATGTTGAACTATCCTGTCTTTGTTTCGGGATTCCAGCAGTAATTCACCAAGGTTTGCTTTATTAAGCTGCGACTCGTATTGTATATCAATGCTTTCAACCTTTCCTGTAAGTTTATCATGGTTTTCCTGGAAAACAGGTTTAAATCGCTCAAAAAAACCGGTTCTTTCCTCAAAAATGTATGCTCCGTTGATTTTGAGTTGCTCATCCCATATTTCAAGGCTGGCTTCATCGTAGTATCGTTTCTCAGCAAAGGTTTTGAGCAGTGCATTACGTTGCATAAGTGCCTTGTTATAATCCAAAAGCCTTTGCAGATACTCTTTATTATACTGTGAAATTACCCCATCAACAAATTTTCTCCGCTCATCGCTTCCGCCGGTTATTAGTTGTACATCGCCCGGATAGATCAATACAAGGGGATAGGTGCCAATATGATCAGCCAGTCTTTCATACTCTTTTTTATTCCTTTTAAAAACTTTTTTATGTCCACGCTTAACTCCGCAATATAGTTCATCTTTGCTTCCATTTATCTTGTACCGGCCTTGTATCACAAAAAAATCTTCATCAAAAAGAATATTTTGAATATCTGCAGGGTTACTGAAGCTTTTGCAAAACGACAGGTAATAAATGGCATCCAGCAGATTGGTCTTACCTGTACCATTATTACCCGCAAAACAATTAATCCGTGGTAAAAAATCAAGTGAAACCTCGCTGTAATTTTTAAAATTCAGTAATGAAAGGGATAGTAGATGCATACGAAATAATTGGATGGGTAAAGTTACAAATTTAGAATAACAGCAATAATGAACACTTAGTTTAAGTCATTTCAATTGTGAAAATATTTAATAAAACTTTAACCCATAAATTTTTTATGGCATAAAGTTTTTTCTAAATTTGTTATCCAATGATTGGATTATTATTAAACCCTTAAAATCCTTAAATATAGCTATTAACAAAAAAACAGAAATTATGAAAAAATTTACTTTATTAAGCATCTTATTGGTTTTTATTGCATCATCATTTTGCAATTCACTAATCGCACAAAAAAATAAGGATGAAAATGATGTTGTGACAGTTGAAAACCTCGGAGAACTATTGGATATGGATTTTACTGACAATTCTACTGTTTATGAAATAACAGGGGAAGTGGTTCTTACCTACCAACAAAGTTTTCGAAATCAAAAATACATCCAGGACGAAACCGGTGGTATACTTATCGATGATAACCCTGGAGTAATTACCACCTCTTATAACCTTTATGATGGTATTACTGGCCTAAAGGGTACAATCAGTATTTTCGGGAATATGCGTCAGTTTACTCCAGCTGAAGATCCCGGCGATGCAACATCAGATAACAACGAGGTTATACCCATTGAAATCAGTCTTGCAGAGTTTGTTGATAATTTTATGGATTATCAGTCAAGATTGGTTAAAGTATTGAATATAAGCTTTGTTGACCCAACCGGAAATTTTGCTAACGGACAGGTATACGAGATTACCGACGGAGAGATATCAGCAGAATTCAGAACTACATTCTTCGGAGAAGATTACATCGGAACTCCCATACCCGGGGGACCATTTAATATTACAGGGTTACCCAACTCACGGGCAGAGGGTGATTTCCATAGTGCACGCTTTTTATCTGATTTTGAGCCTTTGGCATCTTATGAAATAACTTTTGATGTAATTGATGAAAATGATGACCCTGTTGCAGATGCAATAATTACCGTGGGACCAATAACAAATGATCCCGGAGATTATCTGTTTGAAAATGTACCAGGTGGTAGTCATCCCTTTACTGTTACAAAAGAAGGGTAC